>DATGHN010000100.1:0-3113 GCA_035308005.1 Solirubrobacteraceae bacterium | reverse complement strand
TCGGCCCGAGCGGCGTCAGCGTCGGCCCGAGCGGCGGCCCAAGCGGCGTCCTCGGCCCGAGCGGCGTCAGCGTCGGCCCGAGCGGCGGCCCAAGCGGCGGCCCGAGCGGCGGCCCGAGCGGCGGCGGCGGCGGCCCGAGCGGCGTCGGGATCCTCGCCTTCGGCTCGTCGGCGCCAGATCTCGGCGACATCACGCAAAGATTTCTTCACGTCTTCGCGGTCGCCCGCGATTCGTTCGAGCCCGATCTCATCGCTCGTGAGCAGCCACACGAAAAAGTGCGCGTGGACTAGCGAGAGATCCGCGCCGACGGGGATCGCTTCGAGGAGTCGCCCCGGGAACCGCTTCGACCAGCCGTTCGACGATCCCTCGAAGATCGCGTCTTCGAGTCGCGCGATAACGATCGGGACCCCGAGTTCGGTTTCGTAGGCGGCGTGCGAGCTGCCGTGGATGGTACAGCCGACCGCGCAGCCCTTGCTGTTGTCCCAATAGCTACCGTGAATGATCTCGTCGGCCTTTTCGTGGGCCCGGACGCGCCGCAGGTACTTTTGCTTGATCTTCGGGTTGCCGTGGTACGCAATGAGCTGGGTCATGATCGAAGGGTTCTTTCAGCTTCAGGGCTCGCGGCGGTGGAACCGATGACGTCCTGTGCGCGCTCGATCGCGCGAAGGAGGGTCCACGCATGGCCGCAAGACAAAGATTGCCGCGCGGCGCGATTGCGCCGGGCAATCGCTACGTACGACTCGTGCCGCGTCGAAGCGGGCCGAAGCGGCCGAAGAATCTCGTGCTCACGCACAAGCTCGCGACCCGGCTCGAGCTCCACGCGATCCGGCGAATGATCTCGCCTGCCGAAGTCGTGATGCGGCTGATCGAGCGGAATTGTGACCCGCTCGACGACGAAGTGGCTCCCCCGGCCGGCGACGCCGACGCGGCGTGATCCCGCGTCGCGAGTCAACCGTCGACCGGCCGGGGGAGGGCAGAGGTGGGATGTTAGGACGTGGCAACTCTGCGGATCGTCACGCCTTTGACGAACCCGCGAAGATTTTCTTCGTCGGCGTGCTGGTAGATCTCGAGCGTCTGCTCCTGGGTGATGCCGGTCAACCGCATCGCCCCTTCGCGCGACACGCCCCACCCTTCGCACGCCGTTAAGAAACTGTGACGAAACAGGTGAATGCCGCCGTCGGCGATCCCGGCCCGCTTGCACGCCGCCTTGATCGCGTCGAGCGGCTTGTATCCTGGCATGCCGCCCGTCCACGGTCCGCGCCCCGTCGCGCCGGGGAACAGCCAGTCGCAGCCCGTGCGGGGCATCCAGTCCTCGAGCACCTCGGCGAGCTCGGCCGGGATGCCGACCTTGCGCGCCGAGCCTTCGGTCTTCAGCCGGCGACGCGCCGGGTCGATCCGAAGAATCCGCTTGCGCAGGTCGACGTCGACGAGCTGGAGGTAGAGCACCTCGAGCTTGCGCGCCCCCGTGAACGCGAACGTCGACGCGAGCGCGAACAGGCGGCGCGCCCGCCATTCGCTCCGCGCGGTGAACGGACGAAAGCGAAGATAGGGCCTGGACGCGTCGTCGTCGACCGCGTCGCGGATTTCGGACTCCAATCGCCCGAGCAGCCGCGAGAGGTCGCGGACCTCGAGGTGCGAGCGTTGCCGCTTCGGCTCGGGGCGGAGCAATCGCTCGCCGCGCCGGAACGGGGTTTTCTTGAGATAGCCCCATTCGACTGCGTGATTGGCAATCGCTTTGAGCCGGCCGAGCTCCCCGATGATCGTGTTGGTACAGACGCCGTCCTCGCGTCTGAGCTGGATGAATCGCATCACCAGGTCGTCGGTCAATTGCCGTGTCGATTTGACGTCGAGACGGTCGAGGTGGTCGAGGATCCGCCGGATCCCATCGTGGGTTTTCCGCTCGCGGATGGTTGAATAGCGCAGCAGGACCTTGCCGCGAAATCTCTTGAGTGAGAGCGCCGCCATCGTGGTGGGCCCCTCTTCGGCAGGGGAAAACGGGGGTAGTAACCAGGAGGGAAGGCGGTAGAATTATTGCACAGCCGTGCGCTAACCTCCGCTTTATAGAAGCGGTGGTTAGTGGTTGGGGCGCGTTAGAATGGCCTGTGAGGGAACGGAGATCACCTCGAGCTATCGCAACCAGACTCCCGCATAAGCCGTCGCATCGACCACCGCTTTCGTAAAGCGGGGGTTGATGGTTCGACTCCATTCGGTGGCTCTGGTTGCTCTCCTCAAACGCTCTCATTGGCATGGGTTGATCGCCCTTGCATAATGGGGTGAATGAGGGAAGGAACCTTGGGGCCGGTCACCGGGGCGCTTTGGTAGGTGGACCCGGTGGCCGGTTTTTTCTGCGCCATCCGGACCCCAGGCTAGAGACTTAGAGAAATACCTCGGCGGCTTTTCCATACCGCGAGCCAGCTCTAAGAGATCGACGATCCAGGTTCGCCCCTCAGGCGTCGCGGCGATCGGGATGATATGCCGACGCCAGCAGTTCGCCGACTCGGGTTTGGTGTCGCCCAACGCACAGGCGAGAAACAAGAGCATCGCATCGACCGCGGCTTCTGGGTTCGGGCCCTGGATCGCGACCAGGTGGGCCATCGCCTCAGCCTTGAGGGCCCGGGCGACGTGGCCCAGCGTGGGAACGCCGGCGGTGTAGGGCGCCTGCCAGGCGTCCATTCGGGGCGTCAGCCTGGGCAGCTCCTTGGGGGGATCCGCCGTCGCCTGGCGATAGACCTGCTCCATTCGCCCGCGGAGCTTGGGGGGCAACTGGCGGATGGTCTCTGGGATTTCCCCTTGGGGGGCTACGGGGGGATCGTCTTCGTCTCTTAACTCGTAATTCGTCAAAGCGGTATCGCGTGCGCACGCGAGAGGAGCGCACGGCGGCGCGTGTTCAACGCGCACCGCCGTGCGCTCGATCGGCGCCGAAGGTGCACCCTGGGGCGTGTTCGGCGCCGATGACGCGCTCAGCCGTGCGCGTTTAGGGGCGCACCGTGGTGCGCCCTTCGACTGTTCGGGGTTGCCGCTGCGCTCGCCGTCGAGCTTGATGCCATCAAGTCGATCGGGAAAGCGCCAAAGCCAGACCGTGAGCTTGCCGCCGCGGCCGATCGGGCGATGGC
>DATGHN010000099.1:0-4776 GCA_035308005.1 Solirubrobacteraceae bacterium | reverse complement strand
GTTGCCTCTGCTGCCCGAGCGAGACCTCCAGGGCAGCGTCGTCATCGCGCTCAACCAGAGCCAGGAGGACTCCGTGGGGTGGCCACAGTTCGTCCGCACGGTGGCGAGCGCGTGGCAGGCGCTGCCGGCGGCGGAGCGCCGCCACACGGCGATCTTCACGGCCAACTACGGCGAGGCGGGCGCCGTCGATCTGCTGGGACGCGCGCTCGGTTTGCCCCGTGCCTACAGTGGCCACAACGGCTTCAGCGAATGGGGCGAGCCGCCTGCGTCCGACACGCGCGTGCTGCTGCTCGGCTACGACGATCCCGCGCAGGCTGAACCGCAGTTTGCGCGCTGCCGGGTCCTCGCCCGAGTAAACAACGGCGTCGGCCTGAACAACCAGGAACAGGGCCTGCCCGTGATGGGCTGCGCGACGGCACAACGCTGGGCGTCGATGTGGCTGACCCTCCGCCATTACGACTAGCAGCGCCGATTCGGCGCCGACGGGGAACCGGGCTGCCGACTTGACTAGGCTGTCGGCATGACCGAGTCGACATTGATGACCGCCGAGGACCACGAGGCGCTGACGGCGGAGCTTGCGGCCCTCGAGGGGGAGGGGCGGCGAGCGATGGCCGAGCGGATCAAGACGGCGCGCGAGTGGGGGGACCTCAAGGAGAACTCCGAATACCACGACGCCAAGAACGACCAGGCGCACCTGGAGACGAAGATCGTCGTGCTTCGCGACCGCCTCTCGCGAGCCAAGATCGTCGAGGCGGAGCCTGAGCAGAAGGGCGTCGTCGCGTTCGGGTCGGCGGTGCGGGTGCGGGGCGAGGACGGGCGCGAGCAGCGCTTTGAGATCGTCAGCCAGCAGGCGGCCGACCCCGCGAGCGGCAAGATCTCGGTCGAGTCGCCCGTGGCGCGGGCGCTGCTGGGCGTGAAGGTCGGCGCCGACGCGAACGTCGTGCTGCCGCGCGGTTCGCGCCGCTACACCGTGCTCAGCGTCGAGTGACGTCGAGCGAGTAGGTCAGCCACTCGCTGCGCTCGGCGCCGAAGGTGTCATAGACCGACTGGGCGCGCGTGTTGGAGTGCGCGGTCTGCCATTCGAGGACCGGGACGTCGCGGGCGGCGCACTCGGCCTCGCAGGCGCGGATCAGCGCGGCGCCGACGCCGCCGCGGCGGGCGTCGGGGGCGACGTAGAGGTCGTTCATGATCGCGATCCTGGACGCCGAGAGGGTCGAGTATGACCAGAAGATCGTCGCGAAGCCGAGCGGAGTCGCGTCTTCGTCGTCGCGCGCGATCAGCTGCAGGCCGGCGCTGTCGGGGTTGGCGATCAGCTCGAGGCTCAGCGCCCGGAGCGCGTCGTCAGTGGGCGCGACCTCGTAGAAGTCGCAGTACCCGCGCATCAGCGGTAGCAGTTGGTCGAGGTCGGCTTCGCCGACGCGCTCGATCACTTCGCGACGTGGGCTGCGAACTGCTCGTCGAGAATCGCGGGGTTGGCCGTTTCCGGCCTGCGCCTGAAGAACTGAGGCATGAACGCCCATTGGGCGGCGAGGAAGACAACCCCGAGCAGGAGCCCTCCGATGCCGATCACGATCGGCAACTGGATGCCGAGCAAAGGCGGCGAGTAGTTGTTGCCCGCCTTGCTGACGGTGATGAACGACTTCACGAACACGTATGTCATCCCGCCGAAGCCGGCGAAGGGAACGACTCCCACGAGGAGGAAGCGGCGCCAGCTCTTCAACAGCTCGTGGCGGTAGTAGATGACGCAGGCAAGGCCCGTCAGGCCGTAGTAGAAGAGGATCGAGAAGCCGAGGCCGGTGATCGAGTCGCCGAGGATGTTGCCCGGCGTTGAGCTCAGAAGCAGCGCCACCGTCCAGATGATCGAGATGCCGCCCATCGCGAGGGTCGACACGCTGGGCGTCTTGTAGCGCGGGTGAACGCGCGCGAAGACCTTCGGAAGCGCGCCCCAGCTGGCCATCGAGATCGTCGTTCGCGCCGTCGGCAGGATCGTCGTCTGCGTCGACGCAGAGGCGGAGGTGAGGACCGAGAAAAGCAGCAGTTTGTCGAGGATGCCACCGCCAAAGACGCGCTTGCCCATGGCGCTCAGGACGTCGGCGCTGTTTTGACCGAGGAAATGCGGGCCCGCGTCGGCCTGCGCGGCCGTGGCCACTAGCACGTAGATCAGGACGAGCAGCACCGTCGAGAGCACCGCCGCCTTGCCCGGCCCCTGGGCGGCATCTTCGGACTCCTCGTTGACTGCCACCCCGGAGTCCCACCCCCAATAGATGAAGATCGCCAGGAGGATCCCGCCGGTGAATGCGGTGGCGCTCAGGCCGAACGGGTTGAACCAGTCGAACTGCGGCTTGAACGAGCCGTGCAGGCCGTTGTATGTGTTGATCAGCGCGACGACCGAGAAGATGCCGAGGATCAGGCACTCGATGCAGAGCAGCGCGGTCTGGAGATGCGCCGAGAGTTCGATGCCGCGGTAGCAAATCCACGTCATCAGGGCGATCCAGACGATCGAGCCGATGATGATCGCGGTCGTCGAGTTCTGCGCCGAGGTCCAGCCGACGAGTGAGAAGGTGTAGGTCGAGGCGATGTCGGCCAGCGACGCCATCACGATCACGTCAGCTAGGAAGATCGCCCAGCCGTTGATCCAGCCCATCTGCGGCCCCATCGCTCGGGTACCCCAGGCGAACGACGTGCCTGCGTCCGGATCGGCGAGATTGAGGTAGCGGTAGGCGGCGGCGATGAACAGCATCGGGATGAAGGCGACGATCAGGACGGCCGGCGCGTGCGTGCCGAGCCCGGGGACGATGACGATGAAGCCGAGCGTCGTCGCCAGGCTGTAGGCGGGCGCCGTCGAGGCGACGCCGATGACCACGTTCGAGACGTAGCCGATCGCATTCGTCTTCAGCCCCTTCGCGCCTGGGGCGGTTCGATCGATTGCTACGGGTGCACCTGGTGCCGCCGCCGCGCTGCTCTCCACGTTGGTCCCTCCCTCGCTGGACTCCCCCGGCGAAAGCTAGAGGGGTGCCCGCATCGCCGCAAGACGCCGATACGCCCAAAGACGGACCGATCTTTGTACTCAATGCACAAAGCCCTTTCGATAGATCGGCCGTTTCGGAAGCTTGCACGTACTTGTTGGCGGCGATAGCCTCGCCGAAGCGGACCCGGAATCGAACGAAACGGAGCAGCGACATGGCCGGCATGGCCGGTACCTACTCGACGGCGGAGCTCTCGAAAGCGGCCCGCCGGCACCTCTGGATGCACTTCACGCGGATCGGCAACGACCCGGACGCGCCGTTGCCGATCATCGTCTCTGGCGACGGCTGCTACGTCTACGACGCCGACGGAAAGCGCTACCTCGACGGCCTCTCGGCGCTCTACTGCGTCAACGCGGGCCATGGGCGCCCGGAGCTCGCCGAAGCGGCCGAGGCGCAGCTGCGCGAGCTCGACTTCTTCACGACCTGGAGCTACGCCCATCCGCGGGCGATCGAGCTCGCGACGCGGATCGCGGCTCTCGCACCGGCCGACCTCAACCGTGTCTTCCTCACCTCCGGCGGCTCGGAGGCCGTCGAGTCGGCGATCAAGCTGGCGCGCGCCTACCACCTGTACACGGGCAACGCGCGCAAGACCAAGGTCATCGCGCGCGAGGTCGCCTACCACGGGACGACACAGGGCGCGCTCGCGCTGACCGGGGTGACAGAGCTGCGGCGCGAGTTCGAGCCGCTGATGCCGGGCGCCTGCCATGTGGCGAACACCGGCTCATACCGCTGGCCCGCCGATCGCGATCCGCTCTGGGCGGCTGAGGAGATCGCAGCGCGGATCGAGTTCGAGGACGCGAGCACGGTCGCCGCGGTGATCCTCGAGCCGGTCCAGAACGCCGGTGGCTGCATCCCGCCCCAGGACGGCTACTTCCAGCGCGTGCGCGAGATCTGCGACGCCAACGAGGTGCTGCTGATCTCCGATGAGGTGATCTGCTCCTGGGGCCGCCTCGGCCACTGGTTTGGCAGCGAGCGCTACGGCTACACGCCGGACATCATCACGACGGCCAAGGGGATCACCTCGGCGGCGATCCCGATGGGGGCGATGATCGCCGCCGATCGCTTGGCCGAGCCGTTTCTGACCGAGCGCGGCGTCTTCAACCACGGCTACACCTTCGGCGGACACCCGGTCGCGGCGGCGGTCGCGCTCGCCAACATCGACCTCATCGAGCGCGAGGACCTCTGCGGGCACGTGCTCGAGAAGGAGGCCGAGTTCCGCGGCATGCTCGAGAGCCTGCGCGACATCCCGATCGTCGGCGACGTACGCGGCGCCGGGTTCTTCCAGGCGATCGAGCTCGTCAAGGACCGCGAGACCAAGGAGACCTTCAACGACGCGGAGTCCGAGGGGCTTCTGCGCGGCTTCCTCTCTGGCGCTCTCTATGAGAACGGCCTGATCTGCCGCACCGATGACCGCGGCGACCCGGTGATTCAGCTCGCCCCGCCGCTGATCTGCGACAGCGAGCAATTCGAGGAGATCGAGCAGGTGCTGCGCACCGTGCTCACCGCTGCGAACGAGCGACTCTGAGCCGCGGGCGATGCTGACGGTCGACGATCTGGCGGGCGCTCTCGAGCTCGAGATCGCGGCCGGCACGCGCGGCGGCGGCGCGCCGATCCGCTGGGTCCACGTGTCGGAGCTCGAGGACCCGACGCCGTGGCTTTCGGGCGGTGAGCTCCTGCTCAGCACGGGCATGCAGCTGACCGGTGAGGAGGCGCAGCGCGAATACGTGCGCCGGCTCGTCGGCCACCACAT
>DATGHN010000098.1:0-6621 GCA_035308005.1 Solirubrobacteraceae bacterium | reverse complement strand
CCGGGGGCGACGGCGTTGATCGTCACACCGCGCCGTGCGACCTCGACGGCGGCGGTCTTGGTGAAGGCGATCACCGCGGCCTTCGAAGCCGCGTAGTTGGCCTGTCCGGCGTTGGCGCGCGGTCCGACGACCGAGGCGATGTTGACGACCCGGCCGAAGCGGGCGCGGATCATCGCCCGCAGGGCCGAGCGCGTCAAGCGATAGGTCGCGCCGAGGTTGGTGTCGAGGACCAGCTTCCAATCCTCATCGCTCAGCGACAGCGCGAGGTTGTCGGCGCGCACGCCGGCGTTGTTGACGAGCCCGAGCACCGGTGCGCCGAGGGCCTCGGCGGCAGACTCGAGCAGCGGCTGGGCAACGTGGGGATCCGAGACGTCCCCCTCGATAGCGACGGCGCGCCCACCGGCGGCCTCGATCGCGGCCACGACCTCCTGCGCCTGCGCCGCGCTGCTTCGATAGTTCACAGCGACCGGCCAGCCGTCGGCCGCCAGCGCGCGGCAGATCGCGGCGCCGATACCGCGCGATCCGCCGGTGACCAGCGCACACCCTTCCTGACTCACGCGCGCCCCCACTCGACCACGCAGGCGCCCCAGGTGAAGCCCGACCCGGCAGCGGCGAGCAACACGCGCATCCCGGATCGCAGGCGTCTTTCGCGCCGCGCCTGCTCGAGCGCGAGCGGAACGCTTGCCGCCGACGTGTTGCCGAGCTGGGCGATCGCGTCGACGACCTTCGCAGGCGCGAGCTCAAGGCGCTCGGCGAGCGACGCGAGAATGCGGGTGTTGGCCTGGTGGTAGACGTAGAGATCGAGGTCGGCGAGCTCGACGCCGGCCGCCTGGCATGCGTCAAGCGACGCTTCGCCCATTCGCTTGACGGCCTGCTTGAAGGTCTCGTGGCCGTCCATCGCAAGCAGCTGGGTCGCGCGATCGGCGACGATCAGATTCGCGTGGCCGCCGTCTGAACCGAGCACCACCGGGCCGACGTCGCCTGACGCACCGGCGCTCAGCACGAACGCGGCGGCGCCATCGCCGAACAGCGCGGCCGTGTTGCGGTCGCCCGGGTCGACGTGGCGGGACATGATCTCGGCGCCGATCACCAGCGCGTTGGTCGCTGCGCCGCTGGTCAGCATCCCGCGCGCGGCCGCGAGCGCGGCGATGAAGCCCGTGCACGCGCTGCCGACGTCGAAGGCTGCGCCTCGAGCACCGATCGCGTGCGCCACCTGCGGCGCCGCATTCGGCATCACTGAGTCCTGGCTGCAGCTTGCGACCAGCACCAGGTCGATCTGGCCGCCCTCGATCGAGGAGTCCGCCAGCGCCGACCGCGCGGCCGGCACGGCGAGGTCGAGCAGCGACGCGCCGCGTTCGCAGTAGCGGCGCTCGCGGATGCCCGTGCGGCGCAGGATCCAGTCCTCATCGACGCCGATCGCAGGGCTGATCTCGGCGTTTGGCACGACGCGCTCGGGCAGCGCCGTCCCGATTCCGGTGATCCCGATCCTGACGGCCGAGACGAGCCCGCCGAGCGGACCTGGCTGTTCAAGCGTTGCCGACACGATCCTCCTCGAGCGACAGCGCGGTCGCGTCCTCGACGTTTCGCGACACAAGGCGCGCGAGAACCGCGTCGGGGCCGACGTCGATGAAGCTCGACGCCCCGTGAGCCGCCATCGCGACCATCGTCTCGCGCCAGCGGACCGGCGCGGTCAGCGCGCCGGCGAGCTGCTCGCGGAAGTCGCTGAACGGCGCCGCGGTCATTCCCGAGAAGACGGTCACAGCCGGCTTGTGGAACTCGGCGCGGTCGAGCGCCTCGCGGAATGGCGGCTGGGCGGCGGCCATCCACGGCGAATGGAAGGCCCCGGTGACATCGAGCGGCAGCGCGCGGATGCCGCGCTCGCGAGCGATGGACGCCGCCTCCTTGAGCCCGTCGCGCCCGCCGGCGAGCACCGTCTGGCCAGGGGCGTTGTCGTTGGCGACCCAAACGCCCGCGGCCTGCGCGACCTCGGCCGCGGCCTCCGGCGTGCTTTTCAGCAGCGCGAGCATCGTTCCATCGCCGCTCGAGCGCCCCGACTCGTCCATCAGCGCTCCGCGCAACACGACCAGTTCGAGTGCGTCCTCGTGCGACAGCGCGCCGGCAGCCGCGAGCGCCGAGAGCTCGCCGAGCGAGTGCCCGGCGAAGGCGACAGCCGTGTCGGGGTCCTCGAGCTCGAGGAAGCTCGCCAGGCTCGAAAGGAAGATCGCCGGCTGCGCATAGCGCGTCGCCTCGCCGGCCAACTCGAAGCAGTCTTCGCCGATCAGCTCGCCCGCTCGCTCGAGGAGCGCCGGCAGTGCCGCCGCCACGTGCTCGCGGGATCGGGCAACCGACACCCCCTGCCCGGGAAACAGCACCGCGCAGCCCCGTTCGACACGCACGGGCCACATCATCACGGCTCGGCGGACGTTGCAACGCTCCAGAGCGCCCAAAACGCCTGCGCGGGGGGTATCAAACCCCCCACTTGGGGGGTGCTCAGCCGGTCAGGCCGAGCCGCGCCGCACGCTGCACGGCGTCGGCGCGGTTGCGCGCGCCGAGCTTGCGGTAGAGGCTCGAGGTGTGCTCGTGGATCGTGTGCGGGGAGAGGTGAAGCTGCGCCGCGATCTCGCGATTGGTCGCGCCCTGCGCGATCAGGTCGAGCACCTCGCGCTCGCGCTGCGTCAAAGCCGCGGTTCCGTCGTCGACCTGGGGCTGGAAGACGGTCATCCCGAGGCCCACCATCCGCACGGCGCGTGCGATATCGGCGGCGCCCCAGTCCTTGGGGATGAAGCCGGACGCGCCGGCGTCGCGGGCGGCCTCCGGCGAGATCCGCCCCGCACCGCTGATCAGCAGCACCTTCGTCGTCGGCGAGCGTTCGCGCAGCTGCTGGCAGACCTCGGCGCCCGACTCCTCCCCGAGGAACAGATCGACGAGCGCGACGTCCGGCTTGTAGCGCTCGGCGAGCACGTAGGCCTCTTCTCCGGAGCGCGAGCTGAGCGTCCGCTCGACCCATGGCAGATTGCCGAGCATCTGCCGAAAGCCCCAGTGGACGACGTCGTGGTCATCGACGATCAGGACGCGCAGGCGGATCTTGTCGTCGTCGGGCGCAAGCTCTTCGGCGACGCTGCTCATGGCTCCTCATAGGGCACGACGAGGCGCAGCTGCCAGCGGCCGCCCTCGCGCGGGCCGAACTCGAGCAGGCCGCCCGCCTGAAGCGCCTCGAAGCCGGCCAGCCGCAGGCCCATCCCCGACGCCCCGCCCCCGTCGGCGTCCTCGACGCCGTCGTTGACGACCTCGAGCACGAACGTGCCATCGCGCATCTCGCTGCGCACACCAACGCGGGTTGCGTGGGAGTGCTTTGCCGCGTTTCGAACCGCCTCGGCGAGGACCGACTGGGCGAGCGGCTCAAGCGGCGCAGGCGCCGCCGGCGGCTCGGGCCCTTCGGCGTCGACGCCGAGGTCCGGGTACTCGTGACTGAGCCGCGCCACCTCCTCGGCGAGCGTCGTCTTCGTCGCCGCGACCGAGCGCCCAAGCGGCCGCTGGATCGCGTTGCGCAGGTCGCCGAGCGCGAGCTGCACCTCCTCCGCGCAGCGCCGCCGCGTCTGCTCATCGAGCGGCTGATCGCCGCTCAGCGCGAGCGAGACTCCGAACAGCCGCTGGACGACCCCCTCGTGGATCTCGCGCGCGAGGTCGATCCGCTGCTCGAGCGCGACGGCGCGCTCGTGCTGGCGCGTCGCCGCACGAGCCATCGCCGCGAGCGCCGCCATCTTGCCGAGGATCCACAGCACCTCGCGCTCGGGAGCGGTCAGCGGCGGACCGTCGCCGCCGCGGTCGCCGAGGATCGCCCCGAGCCAGCGCCCCCGCGCCGACATCGGCGAGCAGACGACGTGCTGGGCGTCAAGCCGCTTGACCCACTCCGGCGGAAGCTGGCCGCCGAGGCCCTCGCCTGACTCGATCACGCGATCCTCCTCGAGCGCGCGGCGCGCCAGCGCGGCCGTCTCGAGCGTGAAGAAGTCGCCGCTGAAGAGCTCCGGATCGACGCCGAAGGTGCCCGCGGCAAGGATCCGGCGCCGCTGCGAGTCGTAGCGGAAGATGACGACGCGGCGAAGCGCGGTGCAGCGAGTTATGCCCTCACACAGCCGGCTGTAGAAGTCGTCGCCGAGACCCTCCTCCTCGCTTTGGGAGAGCACCTCGGCGAAGATCTCGATCGCGTCGGCCTGGGCAGGCGTGAGCTGCGGCGCGGCCGTATCCGGTGACATCGGCTGATTCTCGCGCATCGGCCGCGCCGGCGAGCGTAGGGTTCGCGCTGCGATGGAGCTACGCCACCTGCGCTACTTCCTCGCCGTGGCCGACGAGCTTCATTTCCATCGCGCCGCGGCTCGCCTGCACATCTCGCAGCCGCCGCTGAGCCAGCAGATTCGCGCGCTCGAGCGCGAGCTCGGAGTCACGCTGCTGGCACGAAACCGCCGCCGCGTCGCGCTGACGGCGGCCGGCGAGAGCTTTCGCGACGACGCGCGCGTGATCCTCGCCGCCGTCGATCGCGCGGCCGAGCGCGCGCGCAGCGTCGCACGCGGGTCGCTCGGCACGTTGTCGGTGGGCTTCGTCGGGTCGGCGATGTTCAGCCCGACGCTGCCGGACATCCTGCGCGAGTTCCGGGCTCAGAACCCCGACGTGGAGCTTGTCCTGCGCGAGCTGCCAACGGTCGCGCAGCTGAACGCCCTGACCAGCGGCGGCCTCGATTTGGGGGTCATCCGCGGGCCGATCGCCGAGCGCGACCTCGACCCCGGTCTCGAGCTGATGACGATCCAGCGCGAGCACCTCGTGGCGGCCCTCCCCGCCGCGCATCCGCTGGCGGCGCGCCGGCGCCTGCGCGCCGAGAGCCTGCGCGGCGAGACGTTCGTGATCCTCGCCAGGCGCGAGGCGCCGGGACTGTACGCAGGCCTTGCCTCGACGATGGGCGAGGCCGGCGGCGTCCCCGAAGACGTGCTCGAGGTCGCCGAGATGCAGACGATCATCAGCCTCGTCGCCGGCGGCTTCGGCGTGTCGCTCGTTCCCGAGTCGGTCGGTCAGATCGACAGATCCGGCGTCGCGTTCCGAGCGATCGCCGGCCGCACGCCGACGATCGAGCTGGCGCTCGCCTGGCGAGCCGGGACGACCTCGCCGGTGCTCGATGCGTTCCTCGCGATGGCGCGGCCGCGGCGACGCAGCGGCGCTTAAAAGCGCAAGGCCCCCGGGGGTAAAAGAGGGTTCACGGGGGCCTTGCGGGGAGGAGAGGAGATAGGAACGTTAGGGCCGCTTCCGTGGTATGTCCAATACTCATTGTTTCTCGCTGTGAGTCGCTTGCACAATCAGTGTGTTGCTCCGCTAGCCTTCCCGACCGATGGTCGCCAAGCTGCTCATCTGCTACGAGGGTTCTGACCGCGCGGGCCGCGCGATCGCCGTCTGCGGCGAGCTCTTTCCCGGCGCACAGGCACACGTTCTCAACGTCTGGGAACCGATGGAGCGGATCGTCGCGCGGTACTCGGCGCTTGGCCCCTACGTCGGCGAGAGCATCGGCGAGGCGGACTCCGAGATCTCCGGCGAGGCCGACGCGATCGCCGCTGCGGGCGTCGCGCTCGCCCAGCAGGCGGGCCTCGAGGCGACGCCCCACACGATGGCCGTGCGCACGTCCGTCTGGGAGGCCGTCATCACCGTAGCCGACGAGCTCGACGTCGATGTCATCGTGACCGGAACGCGCTCGCTCCACGGTGTGCGCGAGGCGCTCTCGAACACGCTCTCGCACGCACTGCTTCAACGCAGCCGTCGCGCCGTGCTCGCGGTGCCGACGCCCGCAGACGACTGATCTGGTATGTATTAGGCACCCCTAATTAGGGTCGCCTAAGATGAGCTTCTCCGAAACGACCCTGCTGGGCGCGATCGCCGGCGTCACGATCTACCTCGGGCTCCCGGTGGGGCGGGTGCAGCGCATCGACGAACGCCTTCGCGTCGCGCTGGCGATGTTCTCCGCGGGGATCCTCGCGTTCATCTTCATGGACGTCAGCTCGCACGGCGAGACGATCATCGAAGCGACGCTCGATCGGTTCAAGCACGGGCACGCGAGCTTTGGCCACATCGTCTGGCTGTTCGCCCTGCTGGCGGCCGGCTTCATCAGCGGCACAGCCGGGATCGCCGGCGTGGAGCGAACCCTGATGCGCCGCCGGCGTCTGAGCGCCCCGCCGATTGCGGGCGGCGCCGTCGGCGCCCTGGCCGCCGAGGACACGGCTCGCCTCCACGCCGAGGGCGCGCTCGCGCGCGCGAACGCGCTTCGCACCGGGATGACGATCGCCGTCGCGATCGGGCTTCACAACTTTGCCGAGGGCCTGGCGATCGGCGTGTCCGCGCGCGCCGGCGCAATCGGCCTGGCGACGATGCTGATCATCGGCTTCGCGCTCCACAACGCGACCGAGGGCTTTGGGATCGTCGGGCCGCTCGGCGGCGTGCGGCCCTCGTGGCGCTGGCTCGCCCTCGCCGGGCTGGTCGGCGGGGGGCCGACGTTCCTCGGCGCGATGATCGGATATCAGGTCGACTCGAGCCCGCTCGAGCTGCTCTTCTACGCGCTCGCCGGCGGCGCCATCCTCTACGTCCTCG
>DATGHN010000097.1:0-2382 GCA_035308005.1 Solirubrobacteraceae bacterium | reverse complement strand
CGATCTGTCGCTGCGGCTCGCGTCGCTCTCCGCGACCGTGACGCCGGCGGAGCTTGTGGTGCGGGCGCTACGCCGCCGCGTTCAGGACATCCTCGACTGCGCCTACCGCGACGTGCGCGTGCGCGCCGCCAACGATTCCGCCACCCGGGCGGAGCCGTCTACGGTCCGACGAGGCCGTGCGTGATCGCGTAGCGAACGAGCTCGCGCCGCGAGCTGAGCTGGAGTTTGCGCTGAATATAGGTGCGGTGCGTCTCGACGGTGCGGACGCTGATGCCGAGCTCCTTCGCGATCTCCGGATTGGTGTGGCCGAGTCCGACTAAGCCTGGATCCACCGGGGGTTGGTGGTTGAGGGTGTTTGGCGCGGTTGAGGGCCGCTGTCGCGGTCGGGTGGCGGGGGGCGACGGTGGTCGAGCGTCGTTTGGGCGGTTGGTGGCGGCGCGCGGGCCGGTGGTCGCTGTTTTGCGGACAGGGGCGATCGCTGCCAGTTCTGGCGGGTCTCGGTCGGGTTGCCGGGCGACGGTGCCGCTTGTCAGGCGGCGGGGAGCGCTCGTATTCGGGTGAGCGCGTCGGTGAAGTCGTCTTGCCAGGGCCAGCGTGAGGGGAGGTGAAGGGTCCACTGGCGGGCGGTCCGGGTCAGGCGGCCGGGGATCTGGAGCAGCCGGCGGCGCAGCGTGCGCGCGGCGCGGATGGTGTGGCCGGGTAATCCGATTACGGAGGTCCAGCGGGTGAGGTTGTGGGCGAGGCAGGCGATCACGGTCCAGGCGCTGTTGGCGGCAAACTGGCCGGAGGGGAAGTGCGCCAGGGCTTGGTCTTTGAGGTCGCGGACCGTGAGCTCGACGACGGCGTGCTGGCGGTGCTCGGCCTCGACCACTGCGAGCGGGTCGGTGCGGTTGGTGAGGAACGGGAAGTAGCGCCAGTCCGGCCACAGCTCGGCCTGCGCGCCGACGAGCCGGGTGCGTCTGACGACGAGTCGCTGCCCGGCAACGATCGTCTGGGCGATCTGCGCCTCGCCGTCGGCGGGGTAGTCCTGGAGTGTGATCCAGTCTGATTCGGGGATGCTCGCGATCGCGTCTGTGACCCAGAATTGCAGGCGCACGCTGATCGAGTACAGCCAGCCCGCCTTCTGCAGACGGGCCATCAGCTTCTTGTTCCAGAACGCCGAGTCGGCCCGCAGCAGCTTGGTGCCGCTCGCGCCGGCGCGCTCGACGCGGGCGATCAGCTCATCGGCGAACCGCAGCACCCCGCGCGGGCTCGCCGCCTGTCCCTTTCTGAGCCGGACGTGCAGTACCTCGCCCGTGTCCGCCCGGCTCGCGAGCATCGGGTGATACCCGCGCCGCTTGGTGTACCCGAAACCAACGCCCTGCTTCTGATAGCCGTGTACCTCACCAATGAAGCTGTCCACGTCGACGACCAGGCGCCCCTCGCCGGGGCCGGCGCCCGCTCGCCACGCGCGCGTGAGCGTTTCGCCAAGCAGCCGGTCGAGCTGGCGCACATGCCCGAAGGTGAACGCCCGCAAGAACGTCCCGAGCGTCGACGGCGCCGGCAGCCAGCCGCCCAACAGACGGCGCGTGCGGCCCGCGCGCAACACCTCGCAGTCATCGATACTGTCAGCCCCGAGCAGCATCGCGTAGACGAGCGCCATCACCTTGCGGCCCGCGTTCGCCGCGCCCGGCCGGTCGCGACGCAGCGTCACGAACCGGCCCACGAGCGCCTCGATCCCGAGCCGCCCTGCGAGCGTCGCGACGAGCACGATCCCGGCATCCGAAACGACCCGCTCATCGTCGAAGACGACCTCGACGCGGTCCAGTCCGACCGGCGCGTCATCCTGCACCATGAAAGTGACCTCCTGACGCAGGACGCGGCCGCCCCTAACGACCGCTTTCCCCCTGCTCAGGAGGTCATTTAAACCTCAGCCCCGGACACCACCCAGCCACCAACCCGGTGGATCCAGGCTTAGCGCGACCGAGGAGTAGCGGTGCCAGCGGCTCAGATCGACGCGGATGCGACACTCTGGCGCGTGCGGAGCGAGTCGGCGATCAGCGGTGGATTGCTGCGGCGGGGGTTGGCGTTGGAGTACGCGACGCTGGGCTGGAATGTGGTCGGTGTGGTCATCCTCGCGATCACGGCGATCGGCGCGCGCTCGGTCGCGCTGGGCGCTTTCGGTATCGATTCGCTGATCGAGATCCTGGCCTCGACGGTGGTGGTCTGGCAGCTCAACGGCACCGACGTGGCCGCACGTACGGTGCCGGCGCTTCGTGTCATCGCCGTTGCGTTCCCCGCGCTCGCGGTCTACATCGCGGTACAATCGGCGCTCGTGCTCGCGGGCGAGACCCATCTTGGACGCTCTGTCACGGGAGCCGTCTGGCTGGGCGTGACGGCGCT
>DATGHN010000096.1:0-10194 GCA_035308005.1 Solirubrobacteraceae bacterium | reverse complement strand
GTGCGTACTCGCAAGCGCGCTGCTCAGCTCGGCCTGGCCGAGCGCTCCCGAGCCGACGGCGACCGTTCGCCCGCGCAGGCCGGTCGCTCCGCTCGCCTGGTGGGCGGCGGACGCAAGCGTCACGATCCCGTCAAGCGGCTGGCCGACGAGCGCGCCGATCGCGACCAGGCTCGCGCCGCCGTCGCGCGCCGCAAGCAGCGCCGGCTCGGAGACGACGGCCAGCGTCGCCGAGCCCGACTCGAGCGCGGCAAGCGGGTTCCCGCCTGGCGAGTGATCGATCGTGATGCGCATCGCGCCGCGTTCGAAGTCGCCGTTTGCCTGCGCCTCATACAGCGGCGCGTAGGGGGCGCTCGCCGGGGAGCCGACGGCGACCGTGACGGGACGTGCGGGGCCGAGCGCGGTCTTCGCGTGGTAGGAGCCGCAGCCGGCACACAGCACTGCGGCGGTCAGGCAGGCGGCTGCAAGCGCGCCGCGCCTGCGTAGCTCCGGGCGCGTCGACATCGGAGGAGGCGGATCGTAGACGTTTCGGCGGCGCGCGGCCGGTGTCGTGCTCAGCGGTAGGCCGGCGTGGTCAGCGCCTTGACGAAGTCCTCGAGCTGGTGCGTCGTCCAGCACTCGAACGCGCGGCAGAACGGGGTGTAGGCGTCGATCACCGAATCCCCATAGTTCCAGTACAGGCGCGGCTCGGGGTTCAGCCAGAACGTCCGCCCGGCTTTGGCGGCGACGGTCGCGAAGATGTCAGCGCGCGGGTCGCGGCCGTTGGTGCGCGCGTCGCCGAGCACGATGACGGTCGCGCGCGGGTGCAGGTCGTCCTCGACGAGATCGCGGAACTCGGCCCACACGCGGCCATAGTCGGTGTAGCCCGAGATGTCGGCGACGCCGGCGTCTGCGGCGATCGCCTCGCTGACGGCCTTGAAGTTCCGCTGGCGTGCAAAGACCTCCGTGACCTCCGAAATGCGCTCGATGAACACGAACGAGCGCATCCGGCGGAAGGCGTCGTGGAGCGCATGAAGCACCGAGAGGAAGAAGACCGACGCCGACGTGACGCTCGTCGAGACGTCGCAGAGCACATAGATCTCGGGCCGCCGCGGCCGCCGCGGGCGGTACTTGACGACGACCGGGACGCCACCTGTCTGCAGCGACGCGCGCATCGTGCGGCGAAAATCGACGTGGTCGTGGCGCCTGGCGCCGCGCCGCTCGACCCCCTGGGTAGCGAGGCGCCGGCGCAACTGCGCGACGACCTTGTGCACGGCCGCGAGATCGGCGGCGGGTCCGCTCGGGAGGGCCCTGTCGAGGTCGCCGAGCGGGCGCGACGGGGGAAGCGTCTGGGTGCGCTCGATCTGCGCGCGCTCGAGCTCGCGGCGGATGATCGCCTCGAAGCGGCGCAGGACGTCGGCCGGGAGCCCGTCGTGGCGCGGATCGTCCGGCGGGTAGTCGGGCTGGGGGTCGGTGCGCAGTCCGAGCAGGCGCCGAATCCGCTGGACGTCGACGCCGACGACGCCGCTTGCGTCGTTGGGCCGCCCGACGGCGGCCAGCGCGAGCCGCGCCAGATCGTGCAGCCGCGCGTCGTCGCCGTCGGCGATCGCCTGGGCGATCTGGCGGCGAAGCTCCTCGAGATCGATCTGCGAACCGGCGCCGTCCTCGTCGCCGCCAACGCCGCCGGCGCCGCCGACCTCAACGATCCCGGCCTCGATCGCGGCCGCCTCGGCGGCGCGGAAGAAGAAGCGCTCGAAGACCACGTCGAAGACGCGCCGGTCCTCCGGCGACTTGGCCAGCGTCGCCGCGATCGCCTGCTGGAAGGTGTCGCGGTCGCGCCAGTCGACCTCACCGAGGACGGCGAAGGAGTCCAGCAGCTCGGAGGTCCCGACCGCGAGACCCGCCCCGCGCAGCTCATCGCCGAGCTCGAGCAGGCGGCGGTCGATGCTCACGAGGCGAGCGCCAGCCCAACCCGCTCGGCGACCAGCTCGAGGTCGGTACGGTGCTTGACGATCACCGACATCGTGTCGGTGAACGTCGTCGAGTCGATGTCCGTTGAGCCGAGCAGCAGCAGCGCGCGCGCCCAATCGATCGACTCCGCGATCGACGGCGGCTTCTTGAGGTCCAGCTCGCGGACCATCGCGACGACCTCGACGAGCTTGCGGGCGACGGTCTCGGCGAGCTCCGGAGCATGCAGGCGCACGATCTCGAGCTCTCGCTCGACGGTCGGGTAGTCGAGCCACAGATACAGGCAGCGGCGCTTGAGCGCCTCGGTCAGCTCGCGTGAGTTGTTCGACGTCAGCACGACGACCGGCTGCGAGGTGGCGGCGATGCGACCGAGCTCGGGAATCGTGATCTGAAAGTCAGACAGCAGCTCGAGCAGCATCGCCTCGAACTCCTGGTCGCTCTTGTCGATCTCGTCGATCAGCAACACGACCGGCGTGGCACTCGAGATCGCGGCCAGCAGCGGCCGCGCGAGCAGGAACTCCTCGCCGAAGATGTCGTCCTGGACCTCCGACCAGCCGGTGCCGTCGGACTCGGCCTGGATCCGCAGCAGCTGCTTTCGGTAGTTCCACTCATAGAGCGCCTTGGCCTCGTCGAGGCCCTCGTAGCACTGCAGGCGCACGAGGTCGCGCCCGAGGAAGCCGGCGAGCGCCTTGGCGAGCTCGGTCTTGCCGACGCCGGCTGGGCCCTCGACGAGTACCGGCTTGTCGAGACGCGTCGCCAGGTAGGTGACAAGCGCGGTCGACTCGCCGGCGAGGTAGCCGGCGGCCAGCAGCCCGCCGGCGATCTCCTCGACGGATTCGGGAAGCGCGCTCATCGCCGGTCAATCATAAGGAGGGTCGCCGGCGCGGCCCGCGCCGTGCAAGCGAATGCGCCTAGCGCTTGCCGCGATCGTCGGGCAGATCGAAGGACAGCTGCTCGGCGTCCTCGCGCGTCACGCCGCGGTGCTCGAGGCGCGGTTCGTTCTCGCTTCGGGGGCTGTGCTCGCGGGTTGCCACGGCCGCGGCGACGCGGCGCTGCCCGCGCTCGCGGGGGTCGAGGTGCACGCTCGGGTCCTGGGCGAGCGCCGGCTCCGCGCGATGCGCGCGGCGCATCGTCACACCGGTCCAGGTCAGCCAGATCGCGGCAAAAAGGGCGAGGAAGATGCCCCACTCGTTGCCGGTCGTGATCACGACGTTGGCGACCTTCTGGCTGCTTTTGTCAAACATCCGGTAGAGGATCAGAAGCGTCGTCCACCCGCCCGCGACCATCACCACGAACCCGTCGCCGCCCGGCAGGTGGAAGGCGCGCGCCTCGCCGCGCGCGAACAGCAGCGCCAGCACCGCGATCGACACGAGCAGCACCGCCGCCTCCACCCAGGAGAACGCTCCCCACGCCGTCAACGTCGAGGTGATGGCGGTCTCGTTCTTGTGGATCGCGCCGGCCGGGCTCTCGCTGTACCAGGGCAGGAACATCGTGATCCACAGCGCGAGCGCGGCGAAAGCCGTCACGCGCTGCTCGCGACCGAGCGCCCGCCACGAGCGCCACGTGCGAATCAGCGGGCCGGCTGTGCTGCGGGCCGGACGCTGGCGGGGCGCGGCCGTGCTCACACGCTCACCGCGGCGGCCGCCTGCAGACGCGCGCTGAGAAGCTGCGCGTCGGCGTCGGAGACCGTGCGAAGCTGGCCCTGAAAGGCGAGCTTCCAGTGCTCGCGAGGCCACTTGCGGATGTGTTCGAGGTCGTCGATCAGCGTCTCGGCCGGGATCCAGGCGGCCTCATCGAGCACCCATTCGGGCTCGATCGGGAAACGCCATGGGTAGCTGTCAGCCTTCCCGGGCTTGCCCGGCCAGAGCTTCGTTCGGTCCTCGAACAGCTCACCGGTTACGCGCGCGCTCGCCGCGAACGCCATCACCCTCGTCAGGTAGAAGATGATCCGCTCACCGGTTTCGATCTCGAGCGCCTGGCGGTGGCGGCGCTCCTTGAGCCCGATGACCGTGAAGTCGTGCTCGCGCGTCGCCGCGAAGTTCTCGGGTGAGCCGGTCAGGATCCAGGTCCGCGCGGAGGTCACCGACCCGATTGTACGCCCGCTCAGCCGCTCTTTTTATGATGGTGGCGGGTTGGCGCCGCGAGGATCGTGGCGGTCGCGCTGGTGCTCGCGTGGTTGCCGGCGAGGTCGGTCGCGGCGAGTGTGATCGTCCACGTGCCGGCGTGCGGCGGCCGCCAGACGAGCGTGTGGCGCCCCGCCTGCAGCGACAGCGTCGTGCGCGAGACGACGTGACCGGCGTAGGCGACCGCGAACAGCACGCTCGCCGGCCTCGAGATCGACATCGAGACGTGCGCGGCGAGCGTGGCGTGCGAGCGGGCGGGCGCGAAGATCCGAAGCGCCGGGGGTGTCTTCAGGTCGGCGGCGAAGGCCGACGCCGTCGTGCAGTAGATCGCGTCGGCGGCCGGCGGGCCGACCGGCCCCGTCGGCCCGGTCGGCCCGCTTGCGCCGGTTGAGCCGTAGGCGGTGCCGCCTGTGCCGGTGGCGCCGGTCGCGCCGCTCGGCCCGGTCGGTCCGCTTGCGCCTGTCTGTCCCGTCGGCCCTGTTGGTCCGGTCGGGCCGGTCGGCGCGCGCACGCCGAGGACCGCGAGCGCCACGGGACTCGTCTCGCGCGTGCGCTTGCACAGATCGGAGAGGAAGCCGGTGAGCAGCTCGTGATAGGCCAGCGAGGAGTCCGAGTACTGGTCATAGAGCGACCAGCCGCCGGTGTTGTAGTGCGACAGATCGAGGCGAGCCTGGGCGTTGCCCGCGCGGAACAGCGCCGCGGCCTCGCTGTCGCCGGTGCTCGCGGCCAGGTCGAAGAGCCCGACGAGTGACTGGATGAAGGCGTTGATCACGTACTCGTGCGGCGCGAAGCTGTAGATGAGGTAGCGCGCGCCGGCCGCCGTGGGCGAGCGGATGCCGGTCGGCGCGCCGACCGTGAAGATGCCGAGCCCGCGGTGCGCAGCGGCGATGAAGGCCGAGTTCTCAAGCGCCGCGCCGGTCGTGCCGAGCGCCTGCACGGCGGTGCCTTCGGTGATGGCGGACACCCACGGCGGCGCGCCTCCGTCGAAGGAGAAGTTGTATTCCCAGGCGATCCCGCCGCCGCGCAGCACGGCCAGGCCGATCGCCTGGTTGAGCAGGTTCGTCGCGGCCGTCCAGTTGTGCTGGTCATAGAGGCCGTTGGCGGCGCCGAACGTGCCGAGCCACTGGATCTCGATCCCCTGCCCGGGGTAGTACTCCCAGACCAGGCCGCTGCCCGGGAAGCCCACGCGCTGGTCGGGGGCCAGCAGCGGGCCGCTCGTCCACCACTGGCGGTTGCTGGCAAGCGTAAGCACGAGCGCGGGCAGGCGCGAGGGGGTCAGCAGGCCGGCACGCGCGATCGCCGTCAGGTTGTCGAGCACAGCACCGAGCTCGCTGCGCCGCGTACCTTGCAGGCGCTTGTAGGAGGAGCGCGCGGCGATCCACGTCGAGCGGTAGCTCGAGGCGAGCGAGGCGGGCAGTTCTTGGCGGGAGGCGAGTGCGGTCACCGCCTGCGCGAAGGTCAGGCCGGCCTCCGCGGCGGCGCCCGCGCGGGGCGCGCCGGGCAAGCTCTCACTAGAAGCCGAGGCGGCTGCGGCAAGCGCCGTCAGCGGCACCGCTCGGCTGCCGTCGAGGACCAGCTCGAGCGGCGTGTAGGGCGCCGCGCCGGAGGTCGGGCGAGCGCTCAGCCGCGCCGGCGAGACGCTCGCCGCGGCGCCGCCGAGAAGCAGCGCGGCGGCGCCGGCAAGGCCGAGGCGGCGCAGCCTCCTAGTGGTAGCCTCCCGATTCAGGAATGAGCGCGTCACGTCCGAACCTTCGACGGACCGCCTCGGTTCCCCTCGCGCTCGCGGTGTGCATCGTCGTCGCGGCATGCGGCGGGGGCGGCGGCCACAAGAACAACACGGCGGCCAACGCGCCGAAGCTGACCCCGACGGCGCTCGTCTCGAAGGCCTTCGACGCGAGTGACGCGGTCGACTCGGGGAACATCTCGCTGACGGCGACGATCAACCTCGACGGCCTCAAGCAGCTCGACGGCAAGCCGATCGTGCTTGCGCTCTCGGGGCCGTTTCAGCGCACCGCGGGGAAGACGTCGGCCGACTTCGCCGCGACGATCTCGATCGGCTCCTCGACGGCCCATCTCGGCGTCGACGTTCTCCCCGGCCACGATTACCTGGGGATCGACGGGACCTTCTACGACCTGCCGACCGGCGCGGGCTCGACGCTCGGCTCGCTGACCGGCGGCTCCAGCGGCGCCGCGGGGCCCGCGACCGGCGCGACCGGCCTGCTCAGCTCGCTTGGGATCGACCCGCACAGCTGGCTGACGAACCCGAAGATCGTCGGCGACACGACGATCGGCGGCGTGCAGACGCAGCATCTGACCGCTCAGGTCGACATCGCCAAGGTTCTCGGCGACCTCGAGAAGGTCATCGGCGCAAGCGGCGCCACCGGCTCGAGCGGCACGAGCTCGATCACCTCGGCGCTGCCGCTGATCGAGTCGGCGATCAACTCCGCCAAGGTCGACATCTACACGGGAGTCTCCGATCACATCTTGCGCCGCTTCGACCTCGCGATCGCATTCACCGTACCGGCTATCGCAGCGAGCGAGTTCGGCGGCCTCAAGGGCGGCTCGCTCAGCTTCGACGTGACGCTCACCGAGCTCGGCAAGGCCGAGACGATCAGCGCGCCGGCGAACGTCCAGCCGGCGAAGGACCTCCTCAACGGGATCTTCTCGCTCGAGAGCAAGTTCGGCTCGCTCGCCTCGCTCTTCTCGAGCGCGAGTTCGAGCCTCGGCTCGGGCGGCGGCCTCGGCAGCCTCTTCAACGGCAGCTCGAGCGGCGGCTGAGCCGCCGCTTTCGCGGCGATGATCGGCTTCGCGCTCAGCGACGAGCAACTCGCGCTGCGCGAGCTCGCCCACGACTTCGCGCAGCGAGAGATACGCCCGCTCGCCTGGCAGCTCGATCGCGCGGCCGAGTTCCCGGCCGCGCTCGTCGAGGCGGCCTGGAAGCTCGGTCTGATGAACATCCACGCGCCGGCGGAGCTCGGCGGCGCGGGCATCGGCTACCTCGACGGAGCGATCCTCGAGGAGGAGCTCTCGTGGGGCTGCTCCGGCGTCAACGCCTCGATCGGCTGCAACAACCTGGCCATCGCGCCGCTGCTGCTCGCCGGCTCCGAGGAGCTCAAGCGCCGCTACGTGACGATGCTGATCGAGCAGCCGCTGCTTGCATCCTTCGCGCTGACCGAGCCCGACGCCGGATCCGATGTCGCGTCGCTGAAGACGCGCGCCGTTCGGCGCGGCAGCTCGTATGTGATCAGCGGCTCGAAGTGCTTCATCACCAACGGCAGCCACGCGAGCTTCTACATCGTCTTCGCCAAGACCGACCCCGAGGCAGGCCACCGCGGCATCTCCTGTTTCGTCGTTCCGCGCGAGGCGGGCGTGATCGTCGACGGACACGAGGACAAGATGGGCCAGCGCTGCTCGGACACCGCGACGATCACCTTCCCGGACCTCGAGATTCCCGCCGATCACCTGGTCGGCGAGGAGAACGGCGGCTTCGCGATCGCCATGGCGACGCTCGACCGCACGCGCGCGGGGGTGGCTGGGATGGCGACCGGAATCGCCCGCGCGGCGCTCGAGTTCTCGATCTCCTACGCGCGCGAGCGCGTCCAGTTCGGCGTGCCGATCGCCGAGCACCAGGCCGTCCAGTTCATGATCGCCGACATGGCGAGCGACGTCGAGGCGTCGCGGCTTCTGACCTGGCAGGCGGCGGTCGCCGTCGACGAAGGACGCCGCAGCACGCTTCTGTCCTCGCACGCCAAGCGCTTTGCGGCCGACGCGGCGATGCGCGCGACGACCGACGCCGTGCAGGTCTACGGCGGCTACGGGTTCATCAAGGACTACCCCGTCGAGAAGCTGATGCGCGACGCGAAGATCATGCAGCTCTTCGAGGGCACGGCCCAGATCCAGCGCATCGTGATCGCGCGCGAACTGCTGCGCGAGCGCGGCTGAGCGGGCGGCGCGGCCCGCGATGGCCCCCGTACGGCGGGCCGCGCCTGAGCTCACTTGATCTTGACGATCTGGGTGTCGCTGTACCCGGACACGTGCGAGCCCTCGACGGGCAGCACGAGCGCTCGGAAGAAGCCGCCCTTATAGACGCGGACGGTGTCCGAGAAGCCGACGACGCCGTTGGTGACGGCGACCTTGGCGATCGTCCCGCCGACGACCTTCCAATGCGTTCCGACGAGCCGCTCGAAGGCGATCCGTGCCGACGGCTCGGCCGGCGCGATCGTCCCGGTGAAGCGGATCGTTGGACGGCTGCGCGTCCCCCTGGGCTGAGCGACCATCGACACGGCCAGCGATACGGCGACCGCGACGTCGCCCGAGGCCACGTTGCCGGACACGACTCGGTACTCGGTGTTGATCCCGATGCCCAGCTCGTTGAACAGGAACGTCCCGTTCGCGAGCGTCAGCTCGGGGTTACCGACGTTGGTCCAGCCCTCCGTGTAGGGATAGGCGCTCTGTTGGAGCTGAACCGCGGCGTTGGCGCTGCCAGTGCCGGACAGGGTTCCCTCGATCGTCACCGGCCCGCCGAAGGGGGCGGGATTCGGCGCGGCCGTGATCGCCAGCGAGAGCGGGATCTTGGCCGTCCTGAACGCCCTGTCCGCGCCCAGCACCGTCCCCGCGCCATTGGTGGCGACGAGCCGGTAGTGGTAGACGGTGTCAGCGGTCAGGCTGGCGATCGGGATCGAGACCGCGACCGCGACTGTTCCGGCAGGCAGTTCGGCTGGCGCCGACTGCGCGCCGTACTTGGCCGTGGTGCCGTACTGGAAGTAGACCTCGGTCGATTCGCCCCCGGGGTTGACCGTTCCGGTGAGCGTGGCCGACTGGTAGGTGAGGCTGCCGGCGGCGCCGGTCGTCACCTTCGGGGCGGCCGCGAGCGCCGGCGCGGCGAGCGCCAGGCAGGCGGCCGGCGTTGCTATGGCGCACACGAACAGCAGACGACGAAACGTCAACATAATTCGCACTACCTCCTCGTTCCTGAAAGGCCGCGGCCCTGCGAGTGCTCGTAGTTACCCCGGCCGCTAGATTCAGACACCCCCGACCCCGAGGAGTTGCGCAATGTTTCTAGTCAGGGCGGCTGTCGCCGGCGTCACCGAAACCGGCGTGGCGATCGCTCAGGCGCTCGCCGCGGGCGGGGTGGCGGTCGTCCTTGCCGGCGAGGGCGCGGCCGAGGGCCGCGAGCGGGCCGGCGAACTCGCTGCCGCGCGGCTTGCGAAGCTCGTGCAGCGCGGCCGCCTCAGCGAGGAGCAGGCGGGGGCGCAACGCGAGCGCACGCTCGAGTTGATCACCGCCTCTGAGGCGCTCGAGGGCCTTGGCGGCGTGCAGATCGCGATCGAGGCAAGCGGCGAGGATCCCGAGCGCTGCCGCGCGGGCATCGCCGCACTCGACGGCGCGGCGCCCGGCGGGGCGGTTCTCGCCTCCGCCGCGGTCAGCGTTTCGATCGCCGACCTCGCCGAGGCGACGACGCGCCCCGGACTCGTCGTCGGATTCCGCCTGGCGCCGTCCGGCGCGCTCGCCGAGATCGTCGAGGGCGCCGACAGCGACCCCGAGGCGATCGCCGTGGCGCTCGCCCTCGCCGCCGCCGCGCGCCTTGGCGCGGTGCGCGTCCTCGACTCGCCGGCGGGCGTTGTCAACCGTCTGCTGCTGGCCGCTCACGGTGCGCTCTGGCGGGCGATCGACAGCGAAGGGCTCGATGCGACGGCGGCGCTTGCAAGTGCGCCGGCCGCTCCGCCCGAGTCCGAGCGGATCGCCGCGGTCCTCGCCGAGGCCTACGGGGAGGAGCGCTTCCGCGCGCCGGCGGCGGGTGCGGGCGGCTCGACGGCGCGCGGCGACCTCTCCGAGCGTGTCGAGCTGGCCGTGCTCAACGAGGCCTGCCTGATTCTCGAGGAGGGCGTCTGCTCGGCCCGCGAGATCGAGCTCGCGGCCGCCGCAGCGGGCCTTCGCCCGCCCCTCGCCGCGGCCGATGAGACCGGTCTCGACGACGCGCTCACCCGGCTGCCGGTCGCACCCGCGATCCTTCGCCGCCTCAACGCCCAGGGCCGCCTCGGCGCGGCCGCCGGGCAGGGCTTCTTTCCCTACCCGCGCCCCGACGACGGGCACGCCGATGGCCCGGTCAAGCTCGAGACGCGCGGCG
>DATGHN010000095.1:0-2691 GCA_035308005.1 Solirubrobacteraceae bacterium | reverse complement strand
GCCCAACACGATCTCGCTGACGGGCCTCGCGCTGAACGTGCTGGCCGCCGTGCTGGTCTGGCAGAAGCTGTACTTCGTCGGCGGCATCGCCTTCATCGTCGGCTCGATCATGGACACCCTCGACGGGCGCTACTCGCGGATGTCGGGCAAGGGCACCGCATTCGGCGCGTTCCTCGACTCCACGCTCGACCGCTGCGAGGAGGGGATCGTCCTGGCCGCCGTCGCCGTCAGCTTCGTGCGCCAGCACAACCAGCTCGCGGTCGCGGCTGTCGTCATCGCCGTGCTCGCCTCGCTGATGGTCTCCTACACACGCGCGCGCGCCGAGGCGCTCGGCGTCGAGTGCAAGGTCGGCCTCGCGACGCGCCCGGTGCGCGTTGTGATCCTCTCGATCGGACTCGCCTTCGCCCGCGGCGCGTCGCTTGGCCACTTCAACCTGCTCGCGCCCGCCGTCTACGTGCTGGCCGTGCTCAGCGCGGTCACCGTCGCCCAGCGGATCCTGCACGTGCACGGAGAGCTGCGCGGCGCGTAACCGCGCCGCCCGGCGTGGTGTAGGACACTTAACGCCGCAAACTGAGAAGGGATCAAGCACCCGTGAGCTCCACGAACGGCCACTCGGCCGCCACAAACGGATCGGCCGAGCGACAGCAGGACAAGGTCCGCGTAGCGATCATCGGCGTCGGCAACTGCGCGAACTCGCTCGTCCAGGGCGTGACCTACTACCGCGACGCCGACCCCAAGCAGGACGTGCCGGGTCTGATGCACGTCAACCTCGGCGGCTACCACGTCTCAGACGTCGAGTTCAGCGCCGCCTTCGACATCGCCTCGACAAAGGTCGGCCAAGACCTCGGCGAGGCGATCTGGGCCGGCGAGAACAACACGATCAAGTTTGCCGAGGTTCCTAAGCACCTCGGCGTCCCGGTGCACCGCGGAATGACCCACGACGGCCTCGGCAAGTACCTCTCCCAGAAGATCACCAAAGCCCCGGGCGAGACCGCCGACATCATCGGAATCCTGCGCGACACGCGCACCGACGTAGTCGTCTCCTACCTCCCGGTCGGCTCCGAGCAGGCGACCAAGTGGTATGTCGAGCAGATCCTCGACGCGGGCTGCGCGTTCGTCAACTGCATCCCCGTCTTCATCGCCCGCGAGGACTATTGGAACAAGCGCTTCAAGAAGGCCGGGCTGCCGATCATCGGCGACGACATCAAGTCACAGGTCGGCGCGACGATCGTCCACCGCGCCCTCGCCCGCCTCTTCGCCGACCGTGGTGTGTGGCTCGAGCGGACCTCGCAGCTGAACGTCGGCGGCAACATGGACTTCTTCAACATGCTCGAGCGCGAGCGCCTGGAGTCCAAGAAGACCTCCAAGACCAACGCTGTGACCTCGATCATGGGCCACGACCTGCCGGCCGACGACGTCCACGTCGGGCCCTCGGACTACGTCCCGTGGCTGACGGATCGCAAGTGGGCCCACATCCACCTCGAGGGCCGCGCCTTCGGCGACGTTCCGCTGACCGCCGAGCTCAAGCTCGAGGTCTGGGACTCGCCGAACTCCGCCGGCATCGTCATCGACGCCGTCCGCTGCTGCAAGCTGGCGCTCAACAACGGCGTCGCCGGGCAGCTCGACGGTCCGAGCTCCTACCTGATGAAGTCGCCCTACCGCCAGCGCCCCGACGACGTCGCGCGCGCGGACACCGAGCGCTTCATCGAGCGCTACGCGCGCAAGCCCGTGGCGGCCAAGAAGGCGGTCAAGACCAAGAAGTAGTGGCGCGGTCACGCCGTATGCTCACCGCGTGCCGTTCGCGATAGCGCAGGTTTCACCGCACCCCTGGGAAGCGCGGACAGAGCTCGGGCGCCAGATCGAGGCGCTGTCCGGCGAGCTCGCGCGGCGCGGCCACCGCGTCGTCATCGTCGCCCCGTCGCTGTCGGCCGGAACCGCATCGGCCGCCCGGCGGGCGCTGCGCGAGGCGCGCGATGACCCGGCCTCGCTGCTCGGCGACGGCGGCGAGCCGTCGCTGTTCCTGGCCGGCGAGGTGCTGCCCGGGAGCCGCCGCGGCGCCGGCCTGCCCGTTGACGTCGCGCGAAGCGTCGAGGAGCTGCTGGCGCTTGTGCCGTTCGACTTCGTGCACGTCCACGAGCCGTTCACGCCGAGCACGCCGAGCGCGGCGCTGCGCCATTCGCGCGCGCTGAACGTCGGGAGCTTCCACGCCCCCGCCGAGCGCGTCCTCTCGACACAGGTCGCACGGCGCTTCGTGGAGCTCTTCTTCGGACGCCTCGATGCGCGCATCGCAAGCTACGAGGCGACGGCGGCGCTGATGAACGCGCATTTCCCGGCCGACTACCGGGTGATCGCGCCGGCGATTGAGGCCGGGCCAGAGCGCAGGCGCAGCAGCGACGGACCGCTGCGAATCGCATTCGTCGCCGGCGAGGAGCGTGCCGCGCTGCGCGTGCTGCTGCGCGCGCTGCGCCGGCTCGGCGAGGACGTCGACTGGCGCGCCCAGGTCATCGCGCCGGCGTCGAGCTCCGTGTCGTTGAGCGCCCAGCTGCGCGCGCGGGTCGAGTTCGTGACCGACGACACTCCCGCCGCGGCTGCGATCGCTGCCTCCGATGTGACGGTGCTCGCATCGGCCGGGGCGGTCCCAGCCCCAGGCCTGGCGCTCGAGGCGATCGGCGCGGGCAGCGTCCCGGTCGC
>DATGHN010000094.1:0-18059 GCA_035308005.1 Solirubrobacteraceae bacterium | reverse complement strand
AGGGCTACCAGCGGACATACGACCTGTTCGTGGCGCTGACGATGGCCGCCCTCGCAACGAGCGAGCTGAAGATCGGCACCGGCATCTGCCAGATCGTCCAGCGTGACCCGATCCACACGGCGAAGGCGGTCGCGAGCCTTGACCAGATCTCCGACGGACGAATCCTGCTGGTCACAGGGTCGAGCTGGAACATCGAGGAGATGCGAAACCACGGCACCGACCCGGACACGCGCTACGACCTGATGGAGGAGCGCGTGCTCGCGATCCGCGAGATCTGGGCAAACGACGAGGCGAGCTTCCACGGCGAGTTCGTCAACTTCGATCGGATCTGGTCCTGGCCGAAGCCCGTCCAGTCGCCGATGCCGGTCTGGATCGGCGGCAACAGCGGGGGCTCGGAGGAGCGCGCGCTCCGCGCGGGAACGGGCTGGGCGCCGATCCACGTTCCCGGCATGCCCGAACGCGTTCGCGCCTTCACCGAGGGCGCCGCGGCCGACGGCGTTCAGACCTCGGCCATTGCCGTCGGTGGCGAGCTCTCCCCGTCGCTGATCGAGGAGTACGCCGAAGCGGGTGCCGAGCGCTGGGTGCACAGCATCAAGATGACCCGCACCGAGGATGAGTTCGAGCGCGAGCTCGAACGCCTCGTCGCGGCGCGCTCGGAGTTCATCGGCGCGGCGTAGGTCGCGCGGCGACGCGCGCGCGTGAAGATCACCGACATCCGCGTCGTGCTCCACGCCCGCCCGGCGGGCTCGCTGGCGGTGTTCGGCACCGCCGACACGCTGCCGATGGGCGTGCTGCGGGTCCTGACCGACGAGGGCATCGAGGGCAACGCCTTCCTGAGCCTGCCGGGGCCCGGGCCCGAGGCGGTCGGTGCAGAGATCGTCACCTACCTGCGCCCGCTCCTTCTCGGCGAGGATCCCCTCGACATCGGCCGCCACTGGCGGCGCCTCGGCGGGATGAGCCACTTCGCCGGGCCTATCGCGCTTGGCAGCGTCGATATCGCGCTTTGGGACATCGCCGGCAAGGCCGCCGGCCTTCCGATCCATCGCCTGCTCGGGACTCACCGGACGAGCATCCCTGTCTACCTCTCCTCGGGCCACCACGGCGCAAGCGGCGACTATGCCGACGAGGCGCTCTACTGGAAGGAGCAGGGCTGGCGGGCCTACAAGCTCCATCCCTCCCGCGGCCCGTGGGTGCAGCGCGAGCGGCTCCCGGTCTCGGCCGACATCGAGGCCTGCACGGCGGTGCGCGAAGCGACCGGTCCAGATATGGCGCTGATGCTCGACTCCTCCTGGGACTACGACCACAGCGAGGCGCTGCGCGTGGGCCGCGCGATCGAGGAGCTCGACTACCTCTGGTATGAGGATCCCCTCCCGGCGCACGACCTCCACGGCTACCTCGAGCTGCGCCGGCACCTGCGGATCCCGCTGATGGCGACCGAGATCACCCTCGGCGGCCTGCACACGCTTCCGCAGTGGCTCGCGCCCCAGCGTGCGACGGACTTCCTGCGCGGCGACGTCGTCATCAAGGGCGGCATCACCGGGCTGATAAAGATCGCCCACCTCGCCGAGGCGTTCAACATGAACTGCGAGGTCCACGACGGCTACAACGCGCTCGGCAATCTCGCCAACCTCCACGTCGTGATGGCGATCGCCAACTGCGACTTCTTCGAGGTGCTGCCGTTCAACCGCTCAGGCGACCACGGCCTCGAGCACCTCAGCTACGGGCTCGCGCAGCCGCTCGAGATCGACGGCCAGGGGTTGCTGCACGCGCCGACCGGCGCGGGTCTCGGCATCGAGATCGACTGGGAGCTGATCGACTCCGCGCGAAGCGGCGAGATCGCCTAGCCGCCTGGCGCTCCGCCAGCCGCGCGCTACCCTTCCGGCGCCGTGCCCACGCCAAAGACCGACCCCAGGCGTCCCACGATTCACGACGTGGCGAGCGCCGCGGGCGTATCGGTCACCACGGTCTCCGACGCGCTCAACGGCAAAGGGCGCGTCGACCCGGCGACGCGCACGCGCGTCGCCGAGGTCGTGGCCCAGCTTGGCTACCGGGCGAACCGCCACGCGCGCGGGCTTCGTCTCGGTCGCTCCGGCGCACTGGGGCTGCTGCTGCCGGTCGGCACCGACGCTCGCACCGACGAGGCGCTCAGCCTCGACTTCTACATGCGCCTGGCGAGCTCCGCGGCCGCGACGACGTTCGCTCACGGGCAGGCGCTGATGCTGATGCCGCCGCGGAGCACTCAGGAGGGGGTCCGCGGCTTCGCGATCGACGGCGCGATCATCGTCGACCCCGCCGAGCGCGATCCGCGAACGACGCTGTTCGGCCGCCTCGGCCTGCCCGTGGTGACGATTGAGCGCGACCTTGGGCGCGCCGATGAGCGCTGGTACGTGGCGACGAACGCCGACGTCAACACGCGCACGATGCTCGATCACCTCGCGCAGCGGGGCGCCGAGCGGATCGCGCTGATCGTTCCGCGCGCCGGCTGGGGCTGGGCGACCGAGACGCGCCGCGCCTATGAGGCCTGGGCGCGCGAACACGCGGCGTCGGCGACCGCGGTGACTGTCCCGCTCACACCGGCCGACCAAGGCGCGTTCGCCGCCGCCTCGCGCCTGCTTCGACGCCGCACTCCGCCCGATGCGATCTTCGTGGCCGCGGCGCGCTTCATCCGCGGGACGCTGCGCGCGGCCAAGGAGCTCGGGCGCGACATTCCAGGGTCGCTGTTGATTGGCGCCGGGGTCGACAGCGTCCACGCGCGCGAAGGCGACCCGCCGGTCACGGCGCTTGACCTGCACCCCGAGCTACAGGCCGAGGCGGCCGTCGAGATGCTCCTCTCGCGCCTCGCCGGACGCGACGCAGACGCCCCCCGGTACGTCGAGGCGACGCTGCAAATCCGAGCTTCAAGCGGCGGCTGACAGGAGGCCCTTGACAGCGCGCCGCGCCTGCGCGTAGGGTGGGTGCCGAAACGTTTCGGCATCAGCGGTCGGAGCGGCCTTGGCCGACCGCCCCGAAGCGGCGTCAATTCAGGAGGAGAGCCCGCTCATGTCGCGCCTTACCCGCGTCCCCGCCGCCTGCGCGGTGGCCGCACTTGCGTTTGCCCTCGTCAGCGTCTTCGGCGGCTCAAGCAGCCTCGCCGCCGCCACCAAGCTTCCGGCTGGAGCGCTCGGTCAGCCCGGAACGATCCGCTACTGCTCCGACATCTCCTCACCGCCGCTTGAGTTCTACAAGAACGGCACAACGGCGACCGGATCGGACATCGACCTCGGCGACGCGATCGCCCAGACGATGGGGCTCAAGCCCGTCTGGGTCAACACGGCTTTCGCGGGCATCATCCCGGCCCTGCAGGCCGGGCACTGCGACGCGATCATGTCCCAGCTCTTCGATAAGGCTTCGCGCCGCGGTGTGGTCGACTTCGTCGACTACATGAACTCCAGCGAGGCGGTGCTAGTCGCCGCCGGCAACCCCAAGCACATCTCGGGAATCGCGGGCCTATGCGGCGACAAGGTCGCCGCCGAAACGGGCACGACGATCACCGACTTCCTGACCACCCAGAGCAAGGCTTGCGCCAAGGCTGGCAAGAAGCCGATCTCGGTGCAGACCTTCCTGCGCGACGCCGACGCCCTCGAGCAGTTGGCGCTCGGACACGTCGATGCCTACGGCACGACGCTCGAGACGGGTGCCTACGACATGTCGAAGAGCACCCACAACGAGTTCCAGTTCGCCGGCAAAACGTTCGGGCAGATCCCCACCGGGATCGCGACGCGCAAGAACGACAAGTCTCTGCACAACGCCATCGCCGCGGCCTTCGCGACCGTGATGAGCAACGGCACCTATCATCGGATCTTCGCCAAATGGGGTTTGGTGGCCGACCAGCTCAAGTAAGGAATCACGGTGGGCTTTGACTGGCACTTCTTCGAGCATCTGCTGCTGTACCCGCCCAACAGCTTCATCCAGGGCGCGCTAAGGACCGTCTACCTCGCGGTGATCGCGCAGATCCTCGGGGTTGGCATCGGCCTGATCCTCGCGCTCTGGCGTCGCAACGCGCGGCTGCCGCTGCGGATCTTCGCAAGTGGATACATATGGATAATCCGGGGCACGCCGCTGCTCGTGCAGGCCGTCATCGTCTACGACGGCCTCACGGGCCTGGGCGTGTACTCGTTCCCCGACCAGCACGTCTTCGGGGTGCTGATCCCGGGAATCATCCAGGCCGGGATCATCACGCTCGCGATCAACGAGGGCGCCTACATGGCGGAGATCATGCGCGCGGCGATCGACTCGGTCGACCGCGGGCAGGCCGAAGCCGCCGTGTCGCTGGGCATGCGGCGGCGGCAGGCGATGCGCCACGTCGTGCTCCCACAGGCGATGCGCGTCGTCATTCCCCCGCTCGGCAACGAGTTCAACAACATGCTCAAGGTGACCTCGCTGCTCAGCGTGATCGGCCTGAACGAGCTCTTCCTCGCCGCACAGGACTACAACTCGGCGAACTTCCGTACGTTCGAGATCTTCCTTGTAGTGGCGATCTACTACATCATCATGACCACGGTCTGGTCGATCATCCAGAGCGCGATCGAGCGGCGCATGGCCTCGCGTGGGGGCGATCTCATCGACCGCATCACGCTGCGCGAGCGACTGTTCGGCGGCGGCGCGCTTGCCGCTGCCGGACAGCTGCGCGGAGCCCGTTGAGACGCGCGGGCCTGGTCGAGGACGCGACTGCACCGGCGCGGACGCGCACGGGCCGGCCGGTCGTCGAGGCGACCGGCGTGCACAAGTGGTTCCGCCGCAACCATGTTCTTGATGACGTCTCCCTGTCGGTCGACGAGGGGGAGGTTGTCGTCATCATCGGGCCTTCGGGCTCGGGCAAGACGACGTTTCTGCGCTGCATCAACCACCTCGAGCGGATCGACGACGGGCGGTTGCTGGTCAACGGGCACCGGATCGGGCATCGCGAGACTGCGAGCGGCAAGCTCGCCGCGGCGGCGGAGGCGGAGATCGCCCGCCAGCGAGAGCAGATCGGCTTCGTCTTCCAGCAGTTCAACCTCTTCCCCCACCTGACGGCGGCCGAAAACGTCGCGCTCGCCCCGACCCGCGTTCGCCGCGTCGGCCGATCGAAGGCGATGGAGGACGCCACTCGCCTGCTCGCCCGCGTGGGCATTGAGGAAAAGCGCGACTCATACCCGCGCCAGCTCTCGGGCGGCCAGCAGCAGCGCGTCGCGATCGCCCGCGCGCTCGCGATGAACCCGGCGCTGATGCTCTTCGACGAGCCGACCAGCGCACTGGATCCGGAGATGGTCGGCGAGGTCCTCGAGGTCATGCGCGAGCTCGCGGCGGAGGGGATGACGATGGTCGTCGTCTCTCACGAGATGGGCTTTGCGCGGCGCGTCGGCGACCGCGTCGTGATGATGGACGAGGGCCGTGTCATCGAGGCCGGCGCGCCCGATGAATTGCTGGACCGTCCGCGCGAGGAGCGCACGGCCGCCTTCCTTTCGAAGGTTCTCCACTAGTGGGCACGCTGTATTCGAGTGGCGGCGGCGTCGCGGCCGCCAACCACCTTGCGGCCAGCGCCGGCGTGGCGATGCTCGAGCGCGGCGGCAACGCCGTCGACGCTGCGGTCGCGGCGGCCGCCGTGATGGCCGTCACCTCGCCGCACATGTGCGGCCTCGGCGGCGACCTCTTCGCGGTCGTGGCTCGCGGCGGTGCCACGCCGGAGGTGCTCAACGCCTCGGGCCGCGCGGGATCGGGGGCGGACCCCGAGCGGCTGCGCGAGAGCGGCGCTACGGCGATGCCATTCCAGCACGACATCCGCTCAGTCACCGTCCCCGGTTTCGTCGACGGCATCGTCGCGCTGGCGCAGCGCCACGGGTCTCTGGGCCTCGCGAACGCGCTGCGCCCGGCGCACCGCCTTGCGGAGGGCGGCTTCCCCGTCTCGCCGACGCTCGCCCTCGAGTCGGCGGGGCTTGACCCGGCTACGCGCGAGGCGGCCTTCGGCCCACCGCTTGTCTGTGGTCGGCGCTTGCGCGTCCCGGGTGTCGCGAGCGCGCTGGCGGCGATCGCCTCCTCCGGTCGCGCGGGCTTCTACGAGGGCGCGCCCGGCGCCGAACTCGTCACACTTGGCGAAGGCGAGTTCACGGCCGAGGATCTCGCCACGTCCAACGCCGATTGGGTCGAGCCGCTCAGCCTGCCGGCGTTCGGCCGCCTGCTGTGGACGGCGCCACCGAACTCGCAGGGCTACCTGGCGCTGGCGGGCGCGTGGATCGCCGACCGCGTCGGGCTCCCGGAGGATCCCGACGACGAGCGCTGGCCGTTCATCCTCGTCGAAGCCGCCCGCCAGGCCGGCCACGACCGCATCGCGATGCTCCACGAGCACGCCGACGGCGCCGCGCTGCTGTCGCAGTCACGGCTTGGCCCGCGTGCAGACGCCGTCCGCGAGAGCGCGAGCGAGGGCCTCGCCGACGCGCACGCCGCAGGCGCCACGACCTGTGTTTGCGCTGTCGACGCCGAGGGTTCCGGGGTCTCGCTGATCATGTCCAACGGCGCCGACTTCGGGTCGCACCTGGCGCTGCCCGGGCACGGCATCTTCCTGCACAACCGCGGCATGGGCTTTTCGCTCGACGCGTCGAGCCCCGCCGTGTACGGCCCGCGCCGGCGCCCGCCGCACACGCTGACCCCACTGGTCGTCACCGACGAGGAGCGACGGGTGGACACCGTGCTCGGCACGATGGGGGCGGACGCCCAGCCGCAGGTGCTCCTGCAGCTGTTGGCGCGCGTGCTGGTGCACGGCGAACAGCCCAAGGATGCGGTCGGCGCGCCGCGCTGGGTGCTCAGCCGTGACCACCCGACCGGCTTTCACATCTGGGCGCACGACGGGCTGCCGACCGTGCGTCTCGAGCCGGGAGCGCCCGAGTCCTGGGCGAGGGGACTGCGACGACGGGGCTACGAGACAGCGCAGGCGCAGCCAGGTGAGCAGATGTTTGGCCACGCCCAGCTGATTCGCATCACCGACGACGGCCTCTGCGCCGGAGCGGCCGATCCGCGCTCGGGCAACGGCGCGTTCGTAGGGCGCTGAGCGTTCAGCCGCGCCGCACGAGCCGCCCGACCGAGGCCATCAGCTCGTCGGTCTTGGCGGCTCGGTCGCCGGCCGCTGCGCCAAGCACGCAGTGCTGGGCGTGGTCGTCGAGCAAGCCGAGTGCGACCTTGTCGAGCGCCGCCTGAACGGCGGAGATCTGGGTCAGCACGTCGATGCAGTAGCGGTCGTCGGCGACCATTCGCGCGACGCCGCCGACCTGGCCTTCGATTCGCGCGAGGCGCCGCAGAAGTTGCTCCTTCGAGGCCGTGTAGCCGCGGGTGACGCTCACGGCCGCAACGTTAGCAGATACCCCCCGGGGGTATACTAGGGAGGTGATCCTTTGGCACGGCCTGCGCGACGCCCTGCTGATGGCCTATGAGGTCTGGTGGGCGCTGGTGCTCGGCTTCGCTGTCTCGGCGGTCGTCCAGGCCTGGGTGCCGCGCGAGCGGATCGAGAGCGCTCTCGCGGGACGCGGCCCGCGCCCGGTGGCGCTCGCGAGTGCGCTCGGCGCGGCTTCGTCGTCCTGCTCCTACGCAGCCGTCGCGATCGCCAGGAGCCTCTTCGCGAAGGGCGCTTCGGCAGCCTCCTCGCTGGCCTTCCAGTTCGCCTCCACCAACCTCGTCTGGGAGCTGGCGTTTGTTCTGTGGGCATTGCTCGGCTGGCAGTTCGCGCTCGCCGAGTATCTCGGCGGGCTGCTGATGATCGTGCTGATGACGCTGATGCTGCGCGTCTTCGTCTCACCGGCGCTCGAGCGCCAGGCGCGCGAGCACGCCGGAAGTTCGGCGGCCGGGCATCAGCACCACACGGCCGCCTCGAGCGGGCCGCTCCGCGCGCGGCTGCGCAGCGCCGAGGCCTGGTCTGACGTCGCGCACAACTTCCGCGCCGACTGGCAGATGCTCTGGCGCGAGATCGCGGTCGGCCTGCTGCTCGCCGGGTTCGCCGCACAGATCCCGAACTCCGCCTTCTCGAGCGCCTTCCTGACGCACTCGCCGGCGGCGGTCCAGGCGTTCTGGGGCGTCCTGGTCGGCCCGCTGATCGCGGTCGCGAGCTTCGTCTGCTCGGTCGGCAACGTCCCGCTGGCGGCGGTGCTGTGGTCCGGGGGCATCTCGTTTGCCGGCGTCGTCGCGTTCCTCTTCGCGGACCTGATCGTGCTCCCGATCGTGGCGATCTACCGCAAGTACTACGGCGCCTCCTACGCGCTGCGAATCACGGCGGCGATGTTCGTGACGATGGCCGCCGCGGCACTTGTCATCGATGCGGCCTTCGGCGGCGCCGGGCTCGTTCCGGCCTCGCGGCCCTCGCGCGCCGTCGTCTTCGGCTCGGTCGGCGTCGATTACAAGCTGATCCTCGACGCGGTCGCGCTGATTGCCTTCGCCGCGCTGTTCGCAATGACCTCGCGGAGGGGGGCGCGCGACCCCGTCTGCGGCATGCGCGTCGATCGCGCCAGGGCCGTAACGGCGGTCCACGACGGGCGGACGATCCACTTCTGCTCCGCACATTGCCGCGACGCCTACGCGTCGAGCCGCGCCCACTGAAGCTCGTATGCTGCGCCGGATGGGCGAAGGCAAGGTCCTCGACTCGTTCGCGCAGGCCGTCTCCGACATCGCGGATGGCGCCACCGTGATCGTCGGCGGCTTCGGTCTCTGCGGGATCCCCGAGAAGTCGATCGAGGCACTGCGCGAGCACGGCGCGCGGGATCTGACTGTCGTCTCGAACAATTGCGGCGTCGACGACTTCGGTCTCGGCCTGCTGCTCGCCAACCACCAGATCGCCCGCTTCGTCGCCTCCTACGTCGGCGAGAACGCGCTCTTCGAACGGCAGTTCCTCAATGACGAGCTCGACGTCGAGCTCGTTCCGCAGGGAACCCTCGCCGAACGAATGCGCGCGGGCGGGTCGGGCATTCCCGCCTTCTACACCCCGACCGGCGTCGGCACGCCGATTGCCGAGGGCAAGGAGACGCGCGAGTTCGACGGCCGCCAGTACCTGCTCGAGCGCGCGATCATCGGCGACTTCGCGCTCGTCAAGGCCTGGCGCGGCGACGCGCTCGGAAACCTCGTCTATCGCGACACGGCGCGCAACTTCAACCCGCTCGCGGCGATGGCCGGCCGCGTCACGATCGCCGAGGTCGAGGAGCTCGTCGAGGTCGGCGAGCTTGACTCCAACCTCATTCACACGCCGGGGATCTTCGTCCAGCGGATCCTCGAGGGCTCGGGCTATGACAAGCGAATCGAGCGGCGCACAGTGCGCACGAGCGCGGCATGAGCGACGCGCGCTCGGCGATCATCGCCCGCGCCGCTCGAGAGCTCGGCGACGGCATGTGCGTAAACCTCGGGATCGGCATGCCGACGCTGCTGGCCAACCACGTCGGCGATCGCCGCGGGCTGATGCTCCAATCGGAGAACGGGCTGCTCGGGATCGGGCCCTACCCGCTCGATGGTGAGGAGGACGCCGACCTGATCAACGCCGGCAAGGAGACTGTGACGGCGGTGCCCGGCGCCTCCTTCTTCGACAGCGCCGAGTCGTTTGCGATGATCCGCGGCGGCCACATCGACCTCGCCGTGCTCGGTGGCATGGAGGTCTCCCAGGACGGCGATCTGGCCAACTGGATGATCCCCGGAAAGATGGTCAAGGGGATGGGCGGGGCGATGGACCTCGTCAGCGGCGCGAAGCGGGTCGTTGTGCTGATGGAGCACCTCACGCGCGAGGGGGAGCCGAAGGTGAGGAGCGCGTGCACGCTGCCGCTGACCGGTCGCCGCGTCGTCAATCGACTGATCACCGATCTCGCGACGTTCGACTTCCCGACTGAGGGCGGCATGGTCCTGGCCGAGCTCGAGGACGGCGTCACGCTCGAGCAGCTGCGCGCGAGCACCGAGGCCGAGTTCGCCGCGGTGTGAGAGGATCGCCGCCGCGATGACCGAGGAAGCGGGCCTTCTCGAGCGCACGACCGCCCTGCTCCCGCTGCTTCGCGAGAACGCGCAGCGGACCGAGGCGGAGCGCCGCGTCGCGGATCAGAACATCGAGGCGCTGACCGACGCGGGCGTATTCCGGATGACGGTGCCGCGCCGCCACGGCGGCTACGAAAGCAGCCTCGACACGCAATACGACGTGCTCGCCGCGATCTCCTCGGCCTGCCCCTCGACGGGCTGGGTGGCGACGATCCTCACGGCGATGCTCTGGAACACGGGGATGTTCCGCGACGAGGCGCAGGATGAAGTCTTCGCCGACCCGCGCGTGCGCGTCGCGTCTGTGTTCGCGGTCGGCGGCGAGGCGCGACGGACCGACGGCGGCGTGATCGTCAGCGGGCGCTGGCCGTTCAACACCGGCTGCCTGCATTCGCAGTGGGCGGTGATGAGCGCGCTCGTTCCTGGCGAGCGTGGAGGCGACCCCGAGCCGACGAGCCTCCTGATCCCCTATTCCGAGCTGACGATCCTCGACGACTGGCACGCGACCGGTCTCGCCGGCACAGGCTCGAACACGACGCTCGCCGAGGACGTCTTCGTCCCCGAGCACCGCATGCTCCCGATCGCCTCGCAGATGCTTTTGACGTTCCCGAGCGAGCGAAACCGCGACGCCGCCTACTGGCGGATCCCGGCCGCGCTGTTTCTGATCTCGCAGGCCGCGGGCGCGCCGGTCGGCATCGCTCGTGGCGCTCTTGAGGCGTTCATGACCCGCCTACCGGGCCGCTCGATCACCTACACCGACTACGCGAGCCAGGCCGAGGCTCCGGTGACCCACCTGCAGGTCGCCGAAGCCACGATGCTGATCGACTCCGCGGACGCCCACGCGCGGCGCTCGTTCGGCCTCGCCGAGGCCGCGGCGGCGCGCGAGCTGACGCTCGAGGAGCGAGTTCGCGTGCGCTCGCACGCCGGCTACGCGACGCGCATGGCGCGCGAGGCCGTCGATATCCTCTTCCACGCAAGCGGCGCCTCGGCGATCCAGTCCAACGTCCCGATCCAGCGCTTCCAGCGCGACATCCAGGCGCTCTCAAATCACGCCTTCATGAACGCCACGACGAGCCTCGAGCTGCTCGGGCGCATCATGTGCGGCCTCGAGCCGAACACGCCGTTCGTCTAAAGCCGGCGAAACCGCCGACCGGAGGCCGCTCGCGCGGCCCCGGTCGCAAAAGGTTGCTCAGGCGGCGGCCTTCGAGCCGTAGAGCTCCTTGGAGGCGAGCTTGGCGCCCTCGGCGAGGGCGGTCAGCTTGGCCCACTGGATCTCGGTGTGGACTCGCTCGATCAGCGCACCCTGCGCGAAGCCGCAGTCGGTGCCGCCGATCACGTTCTCGGGCCCGACGAGCTTCGCGAGGCGCACGATCCGCTGCGCGACGAGCTCGGGGTGCTCGACGACGTTGGTGTGGTGGGTGACGATGCCCGGGATCAGCTTCTTGCCCTCAGGCAGCTTCACGTCCTCCCAGACGCGCCACTCGTGCTCGTGGCGGGGGTTGGCCTGCTCGATCGAGTAGTAGCCGGCGTTGACGGCGAGCAGCAGATCGACGGTGTCGCTCAGCGGCGGGTCGTAGGCGTGCGGGCCGTGCCAGCTGCCCCAGCAGACGTGGTAGCGGACGCGGTCCTGCGGAATCCCCTCGAGCGCATGGTTGAGCGCGCGCACACGCAACTCCGCCCAGGCCCGGTAGTCCTCATAGGTCTTGCCCTCTGAGAGCATCGAGTCGCACTCGTGCATCAGCACGGCGTCGTCGACCTGCAGCAGAAGACCCGAGTCGGCGATCGCTCGGTACTCCTCGCGCAGCGCGTCGGCGAGCGCGAAGACGAACTCCTCCTCGCTGTCGTAGTGCTCGTTCTGAAGCCAGTAGGCGCTCGCCGGCGCGACGACCGGCAGGAAGCCCTCGACTTCGTCGTTGCCAGCCGCAGCAAGCGCGGCCTTGAGGTTCGCGATGTCGCGATCGACGGCCGTGCGGTCGTACTCGAGCGGCCCGGTGCAGACCCACGCGACGGCGGCGCTTGGGTTCTCGTCGCCGCCGGCGGCGGCGATGTTGGAGCCGCGGGTGGCTGCCTCATCGAGCGCGTCCTGGCGCTCGTAGGCGCCCGGGAACGCCTGGCGGTCGCGGCTCGGCGGCAGCATGCTGCCCTCGCGCTCGAGCTGACGCGTCTCGAGGCCGCTGACGCGCTCGTAGAGGTAGGTGATCCACGAGGCCTTGCCGATCTCGCCGTCGTCAATCACGTCGAGACCCACCTCGATCTGCTTCTTGACGATGTCGTTGACCGACTGGCGGATCGTCTCGCCATAGGCGGCCTCGTCGATCTGCTCGCCCGCGCCGATCTTATGCAGGTACGAGACGATCGCGGGCGGCCTGATCAGGCTTCCAGCGTGCGTGGTCAGAATCCGGCTCAACGCTCCTCCTTGTCCTTCGTGCGGGGCGGGCGGAGTCGCCGCGGACCGCTGCTATGTTCAGTGCAGGGCGCCGCTGCGCGGCGCATGACTGCGACCCGACGTCTGGCCGGCTCTGCGCCGATCGTAGGCGGCGGCCGCACGCGACGACGATAACGAGTGCGCGCATGCTCAAGTCGGCTGGCGTAAGTGTGCGCTCGGCGGCAACAATTCGTCGCTTCGTGCGCTCTCGTATACTCGCCGTTCCCCCGGGAGGGTGAGTGAGGGCAGGCCCATGACGTTGCTGATCGACACCGCAGTCGTTCCGGCCCCGCAGCGAGTCGATTTCTGGTCGCAGTCGTCCTCGGACGTCTATCACCCGGTGGCGATCCGAGCCGAGTCCGGGGAGGGCTTCTCGGGGCGCATGTGGGGCGATGAGATCGACTCACTCGGCCTGTTCCGGATCGTCACGACGGCGAACACGATGAGCCGCTCGGCGAAGATGATCGCCGCCGGCGACCCCGAGTGCCTGCATCTGAAGATCGTCCTGCGCGGGCGGATGCAGGCCGCCCAGGAACACCGCTCCGATGTGCTCGCACCGGGCGACATGACGATGTACGACACCTCGCAGCCGGCCATCTTCCGCGCCGATCAGCCGCTCGAGGTCGTCGTCGTTCGCCTGCCGAAGGCGATTCTTGGAACGCACGCCGCGAAGATGGCGGCGCTCACCGCGCTGCGCATTCCCGGCTCGAGCGGGCTGCCGCGGCTGGCCGCGCAGTTCTTCTGCGGCGTCGCCGCCGGGCGCGCCGACGGGAGCATCGCCGCCGGCGACGCCAATGTCGCCGAGCGCATCATCGACCTTGTTCGCGGCGTCTACGCCGATCGCATCGAGTCCCAGGGACCCGAGCGGATGCGCTCGCGCTTCGGCCTGCTGCTGCACGCTCAGGCCTACATCGACGCCAACCTCGGCGACCCCCAACTGGGTCCCGAACGGATCGCCCGCGCGTGCTCGATCTCGACCCGCTACCTGCACCGCCTGTTCGAGCTCGAGGGGCAGACGGTCTGCGATCGGATTCGCACCGAGCGCCTCGACCGCTGCCGTCACGACCTCCTCGATCCGGCCTTCGCCGACCACACGATCGTCTCGATCGCAAGCCGCTGGGGGCTGCCCAACCTGCCTCACTTCAGCCGGCTCTTCCGAAGCGCCTACGGCAGCTCACCGCGCGAGTACCGGGGCTCGCGGGCCGCCCACTGAGGACGCCCGCGCGCGGTGCGCGCAACGTCAAGTCGGTGCGCTTGCCGTCAATTATATATTTACAGGGCGAAATGCCCGGATTCGTTGACTTTTCGCGCTTTAGATCGCGGTCGCGTGTAGTCCTACTTGACAGCGATTTTGAGCGGTCATACCGTGCTGTGCCCGGCCGGGATTCGCGCGCGTGCGCGCGCGTTGGGCGGGCCGTGCGCGATCGCGACCGATCCCGACGTCGCATTGCGCCGGCGGCGCCAATGACAAACACCACGGAGGCCAGATGAGCGCTGAGCGGATCCTCACAACCCACGCGGGAAGCCTGCCCCGGCCCGATGACCTGGCCGAGATGATCTGGGCCCGGATCGACGGCGAGGCTGTCGACGAAGCCGCGCTCGCGGCGCGGACGGAGTCGGCGGTCGCTGAGGTCGTTCGCAAGCAGCGCGACGCGGGCGTGGACATCGTCAGCGACGGCGAGCTCAGCAAGTCGGGCTTCAGCACCTACATCAACGACCGCTTCAGCGGCTTCGAGGGACGCTCGGAGTTCCAGGCCGACGACGTCGCCGACTTCCCGAATCTCGCGATGCGCCTCTTCGCAACCCCGTCGATGGCCCATCTCGTCTTCTCCAACTGCACAGGCCCGGTGGAGATGCACGACACCAAGTCCGTGGACGACGACGTCGCCCGCCTGCAGGCGGCACTCGACGGAGCCGATCCCTCGACCGCCTTCATGGGCGCCGTCAGCCCCGGCCAGATCGCCTTCAACTACCCCGACCACCATTACGGCTCGCACGAGGCCTACCTCGGCGCCCTGGCCGACGCCCTGCACTACGAGTACAAGGCGATCACCGACGCGGGCTTCAGCCTGCAGATCGACTCGCCCGACCTCGCGATGGCCGCCCACTGCCGCTCCGTCGGCTCGAGCGTCGGGGACTGGCACACTCACCTGCCGCTCGCGATCGAGGCGCTCAACCACGCACTCGACGGCATCGCGCCCGAGCAGGTTCGCCTCCACCTCTGCTGGGGCAATTACGCCGGACCGCACCACAAGGACGTTCCGCTCGCCGACATCATCGAGCCGGTTCTTGCCGCCAACGTGGGCGCGATCTACCCCGAAGGCGCGAACCCGCGCCACGAGCACGAGTGGCGCGTGTTCGAGGACGTCAAGCTGCCCGACCACATGTCGGTCATCCTCGGCGTGATCGACGTCAAGTCGAACTTCATCGAGCATCCGCAGGTCGTCTCCGACCGGCTCGTCCGCCTCGCCCGCCTCGTCGGCCGCGAGCGCGTCATCGCCGGGACCGACTGCGGTTTCGACACCTTCATCCGCTTCTCCCAGGTCGACCCGGACGTCGCCTGGCTGAAGCTGCGCGCGCTCGCCGACGGCGCGGCGCTCGCCAGCGAGGAGCTCTGGTGAGCGCACGCGCGGACCAAAACGGCGCCGCGAATAGTCTTTCCGCGGTGCACGGGAACCGGCCGAAAGGAGCCGCGATGAGTAATCCGACAGCGGGGGGCTCTCGATGAGCACCGATCCGCAGGGGCAGCCTGGGGCCGCCGGCACGACCGACTCGCCGCCGTTTCGCTTCTACGACAACCGCCAGAAGTATTTGACGTTCGTCAATACGTGCAACGAGAAGGCGGTGATCGTCAAGCGTGCAGCGATGGAGCTTGCGCACGTCCAGCCGTCACCGCCGGCGTTGCGGCTGTTTGACGCCGGCATGGGCGACGCGACGGTTCTCTCGCGGATGATGCGCACCTCGCATCAGCTCTTCCCGACGGTTCCGCTGCTTGCGGTCGCGAAGGAGATCAGCCTCGAGGATGTGCGGTTGGGGCTCGAGAAGATGCCCGACCGCTTCTATGAGCACGGCAATACGGTGCTCGTGATCACGAACCTGAGCTATGCCGATGCGCCGGGCCTGTCGCTCGCCGATCCGTCGAAGGGCCCGATCAACTGGCAGGTGATCCGCCTTGAGGGCTCCTCGTCGAACGAGTTCGGCAATCAGATCGAGGCTTTGGAGCCATCGCTGGCGCACGGCTGGGAGACCAAGCCGAACGCGCAGACGGGCAACCCGACCTATGTTCGCCCGTCGGTGCTCGTCGTCTACCGCGCCGATCATGAGTTCGTGCTCGACTCGGTGATCCCGCACGAGGGCGCGGGCACGGGCGGTTATGACTTCGTGCTCGCCTCGCAGCCGTGGCGGGCGCGGACGAGCGCGAAGTTCAAGGCCGAGAAGATCCTCGCGCCGCTGTCGCGCTCGCTCAAGCAGGGCGGCCGGCTGCTCGTCGTGCAGTCCGCAGGTCACGACGCCGCGACCGAGGTCGTCGAGCAGTTGTGGCCGGGCGAGGACTTCTTCCCCGTGCACCGCGGCGCGCTGCTTGAGGCGCTGGCCGGCGCGCTCGGCGATGAGGCCGCTGGTTACGACTTGGCCAATCCGACTGACGACGGTGCGCTATTCCGCTATGAGATGCACACGCTGCCCTCCGAGATCGCGGATCGGATCGGAACGTCGACGCTGTTCGCGGCGTGGAACGCCGTGATCTACGTCAACCAGATCGAGGACGAGCGCCTCGATGAGGTCGTCGCGAGCGGCGCGTACCTGAGCGCGACGCAGCAGGCACTGCACGACCACGGCGGTTTGTGGTTCAACGACGAGGCATTCGTGGTCACGCGGCGATGAGCACCGCTTCGGGAGAGTCAATTAGTCGAAGTGCCATCAGAGGCATGGCACAGGGTGAGGGGGCCGCTTGGGTCGCCTGCCTCTTTGAAAGGAGCAGTTGATGGCACCCAGCAGCGGAGGTTTCCTGTTCACCTCGGAATCTGTAACGGAGGGGCATCCCGACAAGATCGCCGACCAGATCTCCGACGGCGTCCTGGACGCGGTGATGCGCGAGGACCCCTACGGACGTGTGGCCTGCGAGACGCTAGTGACGACCGGCCTGATTGTCGTCGCCGGTGAGATCTCGACTTCGGCGCATCTGGATATTCCGGCGATCGCGCGCGAGACCGTGCGCGGGATCGGCTACGACGACGCGGTGAAGGGCTTTGACTGCAACACCTGCGCGGTCATGTCGACGCTCGACCGCCAGTCAGCCGACATCGCGCAGGGCGTCGATTCGGCGTATGAGCAGCGGGCCGCGGGCTCAGGCGATGAGCTGGACGTCGCTGGTGCTGGGGATCAGGGAATGATGTTCGGCTACGCCTCAGATGAGACGCCGGAGCTGATGCCTTTGCCGATCGCCTTGGCTCACCGCCTTGCCGAGCGCCTTTCGATCGTCCGCAAGAACGGGACGCTTGACTACCTTCGCCCGGACGGCAAGACACAGGTCAGCGTTCAGTACGAGGGCGGGCAGCCGGTCTCGATCGAGAAGCTCCTGATCTCCACGCAGCACTCCGAGGAGGTCGAGCAGCCGCAGATCCGCGCCGATCTGTGGGAGCACGTCGTCGTGCCGTCGCTTCCGGAGGGCATGTACGACCAGATCGGACTTGAGAAGTCGTTCCTCGTTAACCCGACCGGGCGTTTCGTGATCGGCGGGCCGATGGGCGACTGCGGGCTTACAGGTCGCAAGATCATCGTCGACACCTACGGCGGCATGGCCCGCCACGGCGGTGGCGCGTTCAGCGGTAAGGATCCCTCGAAGGTCGACCGCTCTGCCGCCTACGCCGCGCGCTGGGTCGCCAAGAACTGCGTCGCAGCCGGCCTCGCGAAGCGCATCGAGGTCCAGGTGGCCTACGCGATCGGCGTCGCCCAACCCGTCTCCGTGATGGTCGAAACGTTCGGCACCGAGACCATCGACCGCGACAAGATCATCGCCGCGATCGAGGAGAACTTCGACCTGCGCCCCGGCGCATTCCGCGAAGAATTGAACCTCCACCGCCCCATCTACCAAGCAACCGCCGCCTACGGACACTTCGGCCGCAACAACCCCAACTTCACCTGGGAACAGACCGGCAAAGCCGACGCACTACGCAAAGCCGCCGGCGCGTAGCCGCACGCTAGGCGCCGCCTCGCAAGCCGTGGCGGCGCCGCGCCGAGGTGTCAAACTAGCCCGACCGGCCCGACCCTGGAGGAGATGAGCGATGGCCACGACCCTGCCGCGCGTTGACGAGTCCGCCGCGAGCGCAGCGGTGGCGGCGCTGACGAAGGCGCTGGGGGAGAGCAACGTCCTTACCTCGCCCGAGGAGCTCGGCGAGTATCGCGACCCCTACGACTTCAAGGGTTCAGACACCTACACCGGGTCTGCCGTCGTCACCCCGGGGTCGGTCGAGGACGTGCAGGCGATCGTCGCCATCGCCAACGAGTTCCGAGTGCCGTTGTGGACGTTCGGGCAGGGCCGCAATTACGCCTACGGCGGCCCCGCTCCGCGCGTACGCGGTTCGATCCAGCTCAGCTTCCGCAAGATGAACCGCGTGCTCGAGGTCGACGACGA
>DATGHN010000093.1:0-7085 GCA_035308005.1 Solirubrobacteraceae bacterium | reverse complement strand
AGCGACGCCTCATCGATCCCCAACCGATCCAGCGCCCCGGGGCGGAAGTTCTCGACCATCACGTCCGCGCGGCTCACGAGCTCGCGGGCCAGCGCCAGGTCGGTCGCGTCGCGGAGGTCGAGCACGACGCTTCGCTTGTTGCGGTTGACCGACTGGAAGTAGGTGCTCGAGGAGTCCTTCGCCCACGGCGGCCCCCACGCTCGCGTGTCGTCGCCCTCGGGCCGCTCGACCTTGACGACCTCGGCGCCCAGATCGGCGAGCACCATCGTCGCCAGCGGCCCCGCCAGCACGCGCGAGAAGTCGGCGACGAGCAGTCCTTCGAGCGCCGGACGGCGAGGCTGGTCCACGCCCGCAATCTACTTCCGCCGCTGAGGCGATACTGCGGTCGTGATCGGCGGCGTCGTTCTCGCGGCAGGCGCCGGGCGGCGTTTCGGCTCGGCCAAGCAGCTCGCGCCCTACCAGGGACGCCCGCTGCTCGAGCACGCCCTGCTGGCGATGTCCGGCTCGGCCCTGCTCGACCTGCGGGTGGTGGTCCTCGGGGCGAACGCCGGCGAGATCCTCGAGGCGGTCGAGCGCCACGGCGCCGAGGCGGTCATCTGCGCCGACTGGGACGACGGTCAGTCGGCGTCGCTTCGCGCCGGCGTCGCCGCCCTGGCCGAGCGGGTTGAAGCGATCGTCGTCACACTCGGCGATCAGCCGTCGATCGAACCCGCGGCGATCGACCGCGTGATCGGCGGCCGCGACGGCCGAAGCGTTGCGGTCCGCGCCACCTACGGCGGGCGCGCTGGCCATCCGGTGCTGCTCGAGCGGGCGCTCTTCGCGCGGGTCGCGATGCTGCGCGGCGACGAGGGGGCGCGCAGCCTGCTCGAAGGCGCGGCGGTGCGCCTCGTGGACTGCGGCGACCTGGGCGCCGACACCGATATCGACACCCCCGATCAGCTGCGGCTCAGCGAGGGCTGATCGCGGTCGGGAGCGTAGGCCGCGAAGAGGCGCCGTTCACGCCCCGGACGCACCCAGCCCGGGGGCCGGCGACCAGGCCTGGTGGACCAATTCAACCCTTTCCTGAGAGTCCGCTCATAGAGTTGACAAAGCTCTGAGCCGCCGCTGTAGTGGGCGCCGCGGGAGGTAGCTCGGAGGAGAGGAGAAGGACATGCCTCGGAGCAGTTCGCTCCTGCGCGCGTTTTTCGCGGTTGGCTTGGCGTTTTTGGCCGCCGTCGGTGTGCTTTTCGGGACGAGCGGCGCTGCCGCGAGTTCCTCGTACAAGCTCGAGATCGCGGTCTTCAGCCCGTTCACCGGGCCGAACGGCGAATACGGCTACTTCAACTACGACGGTTGCGTGCCGGCCGTCAACCTGATCAACAAGGCGGGCGGCATCGAGGGTCACCAGCTCTTCTGCCAGATCGTCGACGACCGTGGCGACCCGGCGGACGCCGTGCCCGCCGCGCAGAACATGATCTCCGCCTCATCGCACCTGGTGGGTGAGATCGACGGCAACAGCGGCCTGCTCTCGGCGACGGTGCCGATCCTCTGCAAGGCCAAGCTCGTCGAGCTGTCCGTCGGCGGCGACCCCGCATACGACAAGAACACATGCGCCTACTTCTGGCGCACGACACCGGGCGATGACCAGGCCGGCTACGCGCTGGCCGCCTACATCCGCTACGACACCCCCTACCGCAAGGTCGGAGCGGTGTTCGCAGACGATGTCGCGGCGCAGGGCAACGTCCCGGGCCTAGTCGGCGGGGCGAAGAACCTCGGATTGACGATCGTCAGTCAGCAGAAGGTCCCGCTCGACCAACCGTCCTACGCAACGGAGGTCCAGCAGCTCAAGGCTTCGCACGCACAGGTCATCACGACCGAGTCCGACCCGCAGACGGCCGGCGTCTTCCTCGCGAACCTCAAGCAGGCCGGGGCGCTGACTCCGCTCGTCGGCACGTCCGGGACCGTCGGCAACGACTACAACAAGGCCGCCACGGCGGCGCTCGGCTCCTCGCTGTACGTGAAGGACTTCGTCCGGATCATTCAGTTCACCGCGACGTCGGGCCCCGCCTACAGCGTCTGGGCGCCGGCTCTGAACGCCGCGCCGGGGATCAAGGACAAGTCGAGCCTCGTGACGGGCTTCGGGCCCGAGGTCTCCTATGACCACGTGACGATGGAGGCTCTGGCGATGCTCGCCGCCCACAGCACGGTGGGCTCGGTGTACAACGCCTACATCCCGAAGATCACGCAGGGCAAGGTGATCGTTCACTCCTTCGCCCAGGGCGAGGCGGCTCTCGCGAAGGGCGAGACGATCGACTTCGTGGGCCTCGAGGGTCAGGTCACGTTCAACCAGTTCCACAACTCGGCCGGCATCTGGTCGGCCGACAACCCGGTTACGAACGCGACCGAGAAAACGATCTCCGCGGCCGACATGGCCAAGGCGCTCGGTCACTGAGGATCGCATCGGTGGCTTCCCGCTCCGGCCAGGCCCGCACCGCGGGACCGGCCGGGGCGCGGTGAGCCGCCCGCGGAACTTGCCATGACGATGCTCATGACGATCATCCTGTTCGGGCTTTACAGCTCGGCGTTGTACGCGATTGGGGCTGTCGGCTTCACGCTCCAGTTCGGCATCACCAACGTCCTCAACCTCGCCTTCGGGGCGATTCTCACCTCGTGCATCTTCGTCGAGTACTACGCGACGACGCACAGCACGAACCTCTGGCTCGCGATGCTCGTCGGCGGCGGCGCGGGCGCCCTGCTGTCGTTGATCGTCGGCTTCGGCATCGTCGGCGCGTTTCTGCGCCGCGGCGCCGGCGGCTTCAACATCGCGATGGTCACGATCGCGCTCGGTCTGATGATCACCTACACGCTGGCGGCGATCCAGGGGCCGTTCCTGTTTGCCTTCAACGTCTCGAACACGACGACAGCGCTCAGCATCTCGGGGGTCAACCTCGACTCCCAGCAGCTGACGACGATCATCGTCGCGATCGCCGCGATGGTCGTCATCCACCTCGTGCTGCGCATGACCAAGCTCGGGCTGGCGATGCGCGCGACCGCCGACGACCCCTCGCTGACGCGAGGCTGCGGCGTGTCGCCAGCGCGGACTCGGGCGCTCGCCTGGCTGATCTCCGGCGCCCTTTGCGGGATCTGCGGTGTGCTCTACGGGATCGGCGTCGGCACGTTCGGCCCGTTCACCGGCGCCGACTTCTTCATCACCGCCGGCGCCGCGGCGGTGGTCGGCGGGATCGGCAAGCCCTACGGCGCGATGATCGGGGCGCTGATCGTGGGCATGGTCGGCCAGGCGGCGTCGGCGATCATCTCGCCGGCGTACGCGCCGATCTCCGCCTACGTGATCCTCGTCGGCTTCCTGATCCTGCGGCCGCAGGGCATCTTCTCGGCGTTTGCCGCGCAGCGGGAGCTCGTCGCGTGAGCGCCGCCAACGTCTACTACCTGAGCGGCCTGGGGATCCTCTTCGGGATCAACCTGATCGCGATCTGGGGTCTCGACCTGCAGTTCGGATTCAGCGGGATCAACAGCTTCGCGTTCATCGTCTTCCAGGCGGTGGGCGCCTATGTCACCGGCGTCCTTTCGCTCGGACCGGCCAATACGCCGGTGACCTTCGAGACCTACATCCTCGGCACTCGCTGGCCGTGGCCGATCGCCCTGCTCTTCGGCGGCCTCGCGGGGGCGGCGCTCGCCGTCCCGATCGGGCTGATCGCGGTGCGGCGGCTACGCGGGGACTACCAGGCGATGGCGATGCTGGTGCTGGCGCTGATCGCCAACGACCTGATCAGCGCCGAGACCGGGTGGTTCAACGGTCCGACGGGCCTGGAGTCCGTTCCCCAGCCGTTCGGGAATCTGAACGTTTCGCTTCACGCCTATCACTGGGTCTTCCTCGGCCTCACGGCGCTCTGCTGCATCGTCGCCTGGTGGGTCACGCGAGGCATCTCACGCGCGCCGCTCGGACGCGCGCTGCGCGCCGTCCGCGACAGCGACAGCGCGGTCGCCGCGCTGGGGCGCAACCCGAACCAGCTGCGCATGGTCGCGCTGATCGCCGGTGGTTTCCTCGGCGGCTTGAGCGGCGGTCTGCTGATCGAGTACGTCCAAGCCTGGGGTCCGGCGAGCTGGCTCTATCCGGAGACGTTCCTGTTCTTCACGGCTTTGATCGTCGGAGGGCGCGGGAACATGGCCGGGGCTGCCCTGGGCACCCTGCTTGTGCCGGTCGGAATCGTCGAGGCGACGCGCCAGCTGCCCCAGATCGGCTACCCGGGCGAGTTCGACGACTTCCAGTGGATCGCGATCGGAGCGCTGCTCCTCGCCTTCCTCTGGTTCCGCCCCCATGGCCTGATCCCCGAGCGCCGCCGGCGACTGCGCCCGGCCGATGGCGACCGAAGCCGGTACCGGCGGGGCGTGCCGTCATGGCTACGACGAGCGCCGACGTCATGAGTGCGACCGCGCCTCCCGGCACGCGGACGCTCCTCGCGGTCGAGCACCTTGCCTGCAGCTTCGGCGGCGTGAGAGCGGTCACCGACGCGAGCTTCGTCGTCGCGGAGGGAACGATCACCGGCCTGATCGGACCCAACGGCGCCGGTAAGTCGACGGCGATCGACCTGATCTGCGGTCGTACCCGGCTCGATGCCGGAAGCGTCAGCTTCGACGGCGAGGAGATAAGCGGCGAACCCGCCTACCGCGTCGCGCAGCGAGGGATCCTGCGCACGTTCCAGCGAGCCAACGTCTTTGGGCGCCTGACCGTCATGGAGAACCTGCTCCTCGGGGCGCCGCCCGGCGAGGGAGAGCGGCTCTCTCGCGCGCTCTGGCTGCGCTCGAGCTGGCATCGCAGCGAAGGCGAAGGGATCGCTCGCGCCTACGCCCTGCTCGAGCGCTTCGGTCTCGAGCGCCTCGCCGACGAGTACGCCGGGTCGCTGAGCGGCGGCCAGAAACGGCTCGTCGAGCTGATGCGGGCGCTGATGGCGCAACCGAAGATGCTGATCCTCGACGAGCCGATGGCGGGCGTGAACCCGACGCTCGCCGGCTCGATTGCCGACCGCCTCGAGGAGCTGCGCGGCGAAGGCATGACGATGCTGATGGTCGAGCACGAACTGCGCTGGGTCGAGCGCCTTTGTAACCCGGTTGTCGTCATGGCCCGCGGCCGCGTGCTCGCGGAAGGCTCGATGGCCGATCTGCAGGCGAACGAGGACGTGGTGGATGCCTATCTCGGAAGCTGACGCTTCGACAGACCGGCCGGCGCCGATCCTCGAGGTCGACGCAGTGGCGTCCGGCTACGGCGCGGGATTGGTCGTGCGCCACGTCACGATCCAGGCCGGCAAGGGTGAGATCGTGACCATCGTCGGCCCGAACGGCTCGGGCAAGAGCACACTGCTCAAGACGATCGCCGGGCTGGTGCGAACGCTCGAGGGCGCCGTCCGCCACGACGGCGTCGACATCACGCATCTGAGCGCCCATCTGCGCGCGCGACGCGGCCTCGCCTATGTACCGCAGGAGCGCGAGGTGTTCTCCTCGCTGAGCGTCCGCGAAAACCTGATGATGGGCGGGTTCGGCCTGAGTCGCGCTCGGCTGAAGGAGGCGCTCGCGCGCGTCTACGACACCTACGAGACGCTGAAACCGCTCGAGCGGACGCTCGCCGGGCGCCTCAGCGGCGGTGAGCGCAAGACCCTCGCGATCGGCCGCGTGCTGATGGCCGCGCCGAGCATGGTCCTGCTCGACGAGCCGACCTCGAACCTCGCCCCGATCCCGAGCGCGCACCTGCTCGAGCAGGATGTCCCGGCTCTGGCGCGATCGGGCGTCACGGTGTTGCTCGTCGAGCAGCGCGCGGTGCAGGCAATCGCCGGCTCTGACTGGGTGTACGTGCTGGTCGGCGGCCGGGTAGAGGCCGAGGGGAGCCCGGAACAGATCGGCGACCGTCGCGACATCGGCCGCATGTTCCTCGGCGCCTCTCTGGAGGACTGAGCCCGCGCGGGGCGCTCAGCGGGGGCGGATCGACTCCTCGATCGTCAGCAGCGGGCGACCGGCGCGTCCCGAGCGCGCGGCGATCACCTCGGCCATGATCGAGATCGCGACCTCCTCGGGCGTCGCCGCTCCGATGTCCAGGCCGCACGGAGAGTGAAGGCGCGCGAGGTCCTCGGCGCTCGCGCCGGCCTCGATCAGGCGCCCCTCGCGATCGCGCGCCGTGCGGTGGCTGCCAAGCGCGCCGATGTAGCCCGCGTCGCTGCGAAGCGCCGCTAGGATCGCGGGCTCGTCGAACTTCGAGTCGTGGCTGAAGACGATCACCGCGTCGCGCGGTCCGAGCTCGCGCTCCTCGATCGCCGGGCCAGGCTGGCCGACGTGGACGGTCGCGACGCGCGAGAAGCGCGCGGAGCGGGCGAAGGCCTCGCGAGCGTCGGCGATCACGACCTCGTAGCCGGCCTGGCGTGCGAGCGCGGCGACGGCCGCCGAGTAATCGATTGCACCGACGAGCACCAGCCGCGGCGCCGGGCGAAACGCCTGCAGGTGGACGGTCACGCCGCTGCCGAGCGCCTGGCCCTCCTCGCCGTAGTGGCGCAGCGCGCTCGTGCCGCGCTCGCTGAGCGCAGCGAGGTCGCGCGTCACGGAGTGGTCGAGCAGCTCCGGGCCCCGCATCCCGCCGATCGTGCGACCATCGAGCACCGCCAGCTTGGCGCCGGCGGCTCCGCCATCGACGAGCGTCGCGATGCCCGTGGTCACGCCGCGCGCCGCCGCCTCGTAGGCCTCGAGGCAGACGCCCCGTGCCTCTCCGGCCAGTTCCTGGACGAAGACGTCGACGGTTCCGCCGCACATCAGCCCGACCTCGTGCGCGGCTGCGTCGGAGACGCCGTAGGTCAGCACTCGCGGCGCGTGATCGCCCTCGACCATCTCGAGGGCGTTGACGACCACGTCACTCTCGACGCAGCCGCCGGTGATCGAGCCCTCGATCGCTCCTTCGCCGTCGATCAGCATGAACGCCCCGGGCGCGAACGGCGAGGATCCCTCGGCGTCGATGAGCAGCGCGCAGACGACCGTGCGCTCCTCTCCAAGCCAGCGCACGGCGAGATCGAGCTGATCGTCGACGAGGCTCATGGCGTCGTTCAGATTAG
>DATGHN010000092.1:0-2842 GCA_035308005.1 Solirubrobacteraceae bacterium | reverse complement strand
AAGATGCGGCCATGAGCGCGCGGTCGAGAATCGACGATCCGGATCGGGCGCTCGCGCCGTTCTATCCGGCGGTGCGCGCGTGGTTCACGGGCGCGTTCGCCTCGCCAACCCGGCCGCAGGCGCTCGGCTGGCCGCCGATCGCGCGCGGCGACTCAACGCTTCTCTTGGCGCCCACCGGCTCGGGCAAGACGCTCGCCGCGTTCCTGTGGGCGCTTGACCGCTTCGTCGCCGAAGGGCCCGCGGCCGAGCACCGCACCCGCCTCCTCTACATCTCACCGCTCAAGGCCCTCTCCTACGACATCGAGCGCAACCTGCGCGCGCCGCTGCGCGGGCTCGGTCTCGGCGATCAGGTCCGCGTCGCGATCCGCACGGGCGACACGCCGCAGCGCGAGCGCGCGGCGATGCTGCGCAACGTTCCCGACATCCTGATCACGACGCCGGAGTCGCTCTATCTGATGCTGACCTCGCAGGCGCGCGAGATCCTGTGCGGCGTCGAGGCCGTGATCGTCGATGAGATCCACGCCGTGGCGAGCACCAAGCGCGGCTCGCATCTCGCGCTCACGCTCGAGCGCCTCGAGGAGGGACTCGACGGACCGCTTCAGCGGATCGGGCTCTCGGCCACGCAGCGCCCGCTCGAGGAGGTCGCGCGCTTCATGGTCGGCCCGGCCCGGCAGGCGCGGATCGTCGATGTCGGATCGACCCGTCCGCTCGATCTCGAAATCCGAGTGCCGGTGGAGTCGATGGTCGAGCCCGGTCGCGGCGTCGACGCCGACCCGCTCGAGCCGCTCGTCGGCGGCGAGGCGACGCGGCGCTCGATCTGGCCGGCGATCTACCCGCAGCTGCTCGAGCTGGTCAGGACGCATCGCTCGACGATCATCTTCGTCAACAGCCGCCGCGCCGCCGAGCGGCTCGCCCTGCGCCTCAACGAGCTCGCCGCAGAGGGGGACGTCGAGCCCGGCGAGGCGGCGGCGCTTGAGATCGCGCGCGCCCATCACGGCTCGCTCGCGCGAGAGGAGCGAACGGCGATCGAGGAGCTGCTGAAGGCCGGAGAGCTGCCGTGCCTGGTCGCGACCTCATCGCTCGAGCTCGGCATCGACATGGGCGCCGTCGACCTGGTGATCCAGGTCGAGTCGCCGAAGTCGGTCGCGCGCGGGCTGCAGCGCATCGGGCGCTCGGGCCACGGCGTGGGGGCGATGAGCAAGGGGCGGATCTTCCCGAAGTTCCGTGCCGATCTGCTCGAGTGCGCGGTCGTCGTTCGGCGGATGCGCGAGGGGGCGATCGAGCCGACCGTCGTGCCGCGCAACGCCCTCGACGTGCTCGCTCAGCAGATCGTCGCGATCGCCGCGAGCGCCGAGACGGTGTCGGTCGATGAGCTCTACGCGCTCGTCACGCGAACGTATTCCTATTCCGAGCTTCGGCGCGAGCTGCTCGAGCACGTCCTCGACATGCTCGACGGGCGCTATCCGTCGAGCGAGTTCGCCGAGCTTCGCCCGCGGATCACCTGGGATCGCCTGGCGGGGACGATCCGTGCACGCAAGGGTGCGGCGAAGCTCGCGATCGTCAACGCCGGGACGATCCCCGACCGCGGCCTGTTCCGCGTGACGCTGCCCGACGGACGCCGCGTCGGCGAGCTTGACGAGGAGATGGTCTATGAGGCCCGCCCCGGCCAGACCTTCCTGCTCGGGGCGACGGCCTGGCGGATCGAGGAGATCGGCCGCGACCGTGTCGTCGTGACGCCGGCGCCGGGCGCGCCGGGGGCGGTGCCGTTCTGGAAGGGGGACTCCGTCGGGCGCCCGCGCGAGCTCGGCGAGGCGATCGGGGCGTTCTCGCGCTGGGCGGTCGAGCAGCCCGCCGAGGTGCTCGAGCGCAACTACGACCTCGACCCGCTCGCCGCGGCGAACCTGATCGACTTCCTACGCGAGCAGCAGGCCGCGACGGGGGTCGTCCCGTCGGACCGCACGATCGTCGTCGAGCGCTTCCGCGATGAGATCGGCGACTGGCGCCTGTGCGTGCTGACGCCCTTTGGCGGGCGGATCCATGCCGCGTGGGGGCTGGCGCTGTCGGCGCGTATCCGCGATCGCTTCGGCCTCGAGTCCGACGCGATCTGGTCAGACGACGGAATCATCATCCACCTGCCCGACACCGACGAGCCGCCCGCGGCCGAGCTCGTCCTGCCCGAGCCCGAGGACGTCGAGGAGCTGGTCGTCGGCGAGCTCGCCTCCTCGGCGCTGTTCGGGGCGCGCTTTCGCGAGAACGCGGCTCGGGCGCTCCTGATCCCGCGCGCCTACCCCGGCAAGCGGACGCCGCTTTGGCAGCAGCGCCTGAAGTCCCAGACCCTGCTCGAGGTCGCGCGGCGCTACCCGGACTTCCCGCTGATCCTCGAGACCTACCGCGAGTGCCTGCGCGACGTGCTGGACACCGCGGGCCTCGAATCGCTGCTGCGCTCGCTGGCGCGGCGGGAGATCTCGCTCGTCGAGGTCGAGACCCCGACTGCCTCGCCGTTTGCCTCCTCGCTGCTGTTCGACTACGTCGCCACCTACATGTACGAGGGCGACGCGCCAAACGCGGAGCGCCGCGCGGCCGCGCTCTCGCTTGACCGCGAGCTGCTGCGCGAGCTGCTTGGCCAGGAGGAGCTCCGCGAGCTGATCGACCCCGGGGCGCTCGAGACGCTCGAGGCTGATCTGCAGCGCCGCTCGCCGCTTCGCCGCGCCGGGTCGCGCGATGAGCTTCACGACGTGCTTCGGGTCGTCGGCGATCTGACGGCGGAGCAGGCCGGCGAGCGCGTCCTCGAGGGCCTCGACGCGGGCGCGATGCTTTCCGACCTCGTCGCCGAGCGCCGCGC
>DATGHN010000091.1:0-6576 GCA_035308005.1 Solirubrobacteraceae bacterium | reverse complement strand
CTCGTAGCCGTCCATTCCCGCCATCTGACAGTCCATGAGCACGACGTCGTAATGGCCTCGCTCAAGCGCGTCCAGCGCGAGCTGGCCGTTTGCGACGGCCTCAGCGTCGCAGCCGCAGCGCTCGAGGGTCCGCAGCGCGACCACCTGGTTGACCGGGCTGTCCTCGGCCACGAGCACGCGCGGCGGGCGTGTCCAAACGGTGGCGGCGACCTCGTGTTCAGCGGCCTGGCTTTCGCCGCCGTCCGCGACGAGGTCCGGGAGCGGCAGCTCGAAGTAGAAGGTGCTGCCCTTGCCAGGCTCGCTCTCGCAACCGATCGTCCCGCCCATCAGCTCGACAAGCTCTCTGACAATCGCCAAGCCAAGGCCTGTGCCCCCGTAGTTGCGGGTTGTCGAGGCGTCGGCCTGCGTAAACGGGTCGAACATGTGATCGAGGACCGCGGGGTCGATCCCGATGCCTGTGTCGCTCACCTGCAGGCGGGTGATCAGACCGCCGTCGCCACTGGGACGAGCGCCGGCGCGGACGGTGACCGAACCATCGGCGGTGAACTTGACCGCATTGGAGACGAGGTTGAGGATGATCTGACGCAGGCGCCGCGCGTCGCCGCGTGTGCGCCGAGGCACCTCTGCGCCGATATCGACGACGAACTCGAGCCCCTTCGTCGCCGCCTGGACGCTCGACACCGCGCAGGCCTGCTCGATCGCCTCCGGGAGATCGAAGTCGGCGATGTCGAGCTCAAGCTGTCCGGCCTCGATCTTTGAAACGTCTAGGATGTCGTTGATCAGCGAGAGCATCTGCTCGCCCGAGCGCGACACCTGCTCGGCAAACGCCCGCTGGTCATTGTCGAGATCGGTATCGAGCAGCAGCTCGTTCATGCCGAGCACGCCGTTCATCGGCGTGCGGATCTCGTGGCTCACATTGGCGAGGAAGGCCGACTTCGTGTTCGAGGCCTCGACAGCGCGGTCGCGCGCAGCGGCGAGCTCGGCTTCCGCGCGATTTCGCTCGGTGACGTCGCGAGCATTCATCAGCACTCCGCGCAGGTGGCGGTCGGCGCGCAGATCCGTGACATGCGCCTCGAGATCGCGCCACTCGCCGGCCGCGTTGCGCACGCGGAACGTCAGCTGCGCCCCGTCGCGTCGCGCGTCCGCGAGCTTGGCGCGATCCTCCTCGTGAACGATCTGCTCGAACCCGCCGCCGAGCAGCTCGTCGCCCGGGATCCCGACCATGTTTGAAACCGACGGACTGGCGTAGCGGCAGCCCGCCGCGCCGAACAGGAAGACGAGGTCGCTCGACGCCGAGACGAGGCTTCGGAAGTGCGCCGCCTGGCGGCGCGAGATCGCGATCAGACCCCAACCGAGCAGCAGCGACACGAGCAGGCCGAGCAGGCCAAGGACGATCTGCTCGACGATCAGGTGATTGATGTTGCCATCGGTCTGGGCCGCGATCGAGCGCGAGACGTTCAGCGCGATCACCGATGTCAGCGCCCCCAGAATGCGAAGGCGTGTGAGCGGATTGGTGGAGCTGATGTGCTCGCCGCCGGTTGGGCGGATCGAGGTCAGCGACCGGTGGGCGAGCATCGCCGAGCCGTAGGCGGTTAGATCGTGGACTATCTTCTCCTCCTCGACCAGCTGGTGGCGGATCAGCGGGCCGACCGCCGCCTGAACCCGCGTCGAATCGTCATCGCCCGCCATCTCGGGAGCGACGCCGCCGTCAAGCAGCGCATCGGCACTCGCCGCCAGCGCGAAGCCGGTGACGTTGGGGGAGGCCTGCTGGCCGTCGCGAACGAGCAGAACCTCCTTGACGTAGCGCTCGGCCAGCGTCCGCTGACGCCCCGCGACCTCGACGAGGATCGCGCGATTCTGGGAGTTGCCGGTCGCGCTGATCGAGAGGCTCAGACTGATCGCCGTGAGCACCACGAACGTCACGAAGATCGCGACGATCGTCCGGCCTCCGCTGGAGGCAAACGGCTGGAACTCGCGCAGGCGGCGCATCAGCGCACCAAGAGGATCCGATGCATCCCCGCCATGTAGTGGCCCTCCATGTTGCAGAAGAGCACGTAGCGCCCGGGCTTCAGGACGACGTTGAGGAGCTCGGTGCGCCCCGGCTGCTGGGGGTTGATCGAGCCGGGCTCGGAGCTCAGGATCTCCGCCTCGTTGACCGTGAAGCCGTCGGCGCGAAGCGGCAGGCCGTTACGACGCTCGGGCGCGACGATCAGCTCGTGTTGGTCGGGGCCGTAGTTGTGGATGCGAAACGAGACGTGGCCCGCGGCTACCTCACTCGCGCTCGCGGCGATGTGAAAGTCGCTCTCGTTGACGCGCACCAGGGCCCCCGTGACACGAGGCGCGCCGGCGCCACAGCCGGTCAGGAGCAGCACGAGGCCGCCTGCCGCGAGCCCAAGCCAGTTTCGCGGAAGCGCGTGCAGGCGCATCCGGAGAGGTCTCATTCCTTGTTTTTCGGCCTCGAAGGCCCACAGCTGAAGCCGTGAAGGGGCTTTCTTACGGCGGTCAGGCGCCGAGCGTCACGGCGCTCCAGCGGCGTCCGCCGTCGAAGGTCATCAACAGCTGCGTATGAGCCGCCGGGCCGACTATCGCAACACCCTGGCTCTGATCGGTGAAGGCGAGATAGACGACGCTGGCGCTGCGGTAGACGGTCGTGAAAGTGCGCCCGCCGTCGAAGCTTGCATCGATCGTCTGCCCGCGCCCTGCAGAGCCGATTTCAGAGAGCAGCACGACGCCCGGGCGCGGCGTTGCCACGAGCAGAGCGCCGAAGGCGTGTCCGCCGAGGCGCGGGCCGGCGTGGAAGCTCGCGCCGCCGTCGGCCGAGGAATAGAGCCAGCTCGAGCCGAGGGTCGCTCCTTTGGGGGCGTCCTTTGAGAGCGGATAGGCAAACCCGCCCATCACGCACACGGCGATTAGATCCGACGCCGAGGAGGCGGCTGGAATCGCAAAACTGTGACCGACGGAGGCGCACGGAGGCGTCCACGCCACCCACCGTCCGCCGCTCAGCCGTGCGCTGCCGGTTGTGCCGCGGTCGTTCCCCTCGACGAGCCATCCTTGACTGCCCGCCAGGACGAGAGCGGCCGCCGGCTGTCCGCCGCCGGCCGGCTCCTCGAGCCGGACGGCGCCACTCGGCCGCCACCGGTCGTCGCCGACCGGCGAGGTCTCGACACCAACGGTGAAGTTCGAATTGCGCTCGATCAGGTGGACGAGGCCACCTGAGGCTTCGAGATCAAAGATCCAGGAGTTGGGCTTGCCGAGCCCTGCGACGTTTTGCTTCACCCACGTGGCGCCGCCGTCGTGGGTCGACCAGAGCTCCGCGTTGAGGGCCGACCGCGAGCCGTTGTAGACGTCGCCGTAGATCCAGCCGTTCTCACGATCGGCGAAGCGCACATTCAGCTGCGCCGGCGCGGCGAGGTTGCGAGCTTGGCCCGCGAGCCCGGCGGGAACGGGGCGCGCCACCCAGCTTCGCCCGGAATCGCCCGTCGAGCGAAGCGCCACGCACCGGCTGCCGGGTCCGCACGGCGCGGTCCCGATCACCCAGCCGTCCTGCGGGGAGATGAACGTGACCGACACCGGCGCAAAGTTGACCGCCGACGCGCCCGTCGCCGCGGCCGCCGCGAGCAGCGCGGCGAGCGCGAGCGCCGCCACGCACAGCGTCAGGGCGTGAGAGCGGAGGGCGAACATGGGCCGTGAAGGAATCGAACCTTCAACCTTGGGCTTAAGAGGCCCCTGCTCTGCCAATTGAGCTAACGGCCCGAGAAACGACGGCGGATGTTAGCGCTACCTCAGCCCGTCGCCCCGGTCGCGCCCGTGGATCCGGTGGCTCCGCTGGCTCCGGTCGCGCCAACCTGGCTGGACCTGATCGAGGCGAGTGTGGACTTGACCGTCTTCTGCTGGGACTTCGGCGCCAGCGCGATGGCCTTTGCCGTGGCGAGGTCGCCGTTGTGGATGTCCTTGGCGTAATAGGCGTAGTAGGCGAGGTACTCGTACTGCACGTAGCTGTTGGGCTGCAGCTGGACGACGACCTCCTGGGCGCTCTCGGCGGTCGTATAGCCGCCGACGCCGGTGGGCGGCGGCGAAAACGCCGACGCGACCTGCTGGGCGAAGGTCAGGCTCGGGTTCGCGGGCAGCAGGCGCAGGTAGTTGGTCCAGGCGACCTCTAGCTTGTTGAGCGCGGCGTGGCCGCCCGCATTGAAGCCGACGCTCGAGTTGTAGTGCGAAGGCAGCGTGGCGACGTTGTAGGCGTCCTCGCCGGCGCTCGCCCACGCCGAGGCGCTGTTGGGGGACGCCTTCGCCGCCCGCTCGGCCCTGGCGAGCGCGTGCTCGGCGGTGATGTCGCCGGTCCCCGAGCCACCGCCGCCGTTGCCGGCAGCCGACAGTAGTCCGCCAAAGTTCCCGCCCGTGCCGACGCCGAAGAAAATCAGGCCCCCGCCGATCAGGAGCGCGAGGAACAGGTAGACGGTCTTGACGGCGCGTCGGCGTCCGGGGCTGCGCAGATCAAAGAGCATTGGCTAAGGAATCGGAGGAGGAGCTGGTGGTGGCATGGTGTTCGCCGCCGCGGCAAGACGCTCCTTCGTTCGCGCCCGTCGAGCATCGCGGCGGTCCATGACCGTGACCACCAGGATACCGACCTCGTAGAGGACGATGATCGGCAGCGTCTCGAGCAGCATCGTGACGACATCGCCAGGCAGGACCGCCGCGATCAGCGCCGCAACGACGATTGCGTAGCGCCGGTTCTTGCGCAGCTGGCGCGGCGTCACGATTCCCGCGCGCGTGATCGCGATGACCGCCAGGGGGACCTGAAAGATGACCCCCATCGCGAGCATGATCAGCGCCGCGAACGAGTAGTAGCTGGACGCCTGTACGAACTGCTCGAACGATCCGCTGTTGAAGTTCTGCAGGAAATGCACGGCGGCCGGCAGCACGACGAAATACGCAAACAGCACTCCGCACGCAAACAGCCCAGGGATCGAAAGCATGACCGGGAGCGCGACGCGGCGCTCAGTCGGGCTGAACGCGGGTATCACGAAGCCGTAGATCTGAAACAGCAGCAGTGGTAAGGCGATCAGCAGCGCAAAGTAGAAGGTCACGGTGATCGTCGCCGTGAACGGCTCGCCGATGCCGATCGTGATCAGATTGTTGCCCGGCGCACTGCTTGGTGTGTCGCGTTCCGCGGCGTTCATGGCCGCGATTGCTGCCTTCAGCACGGGTCGCGGGTTCGTGCCGGCAAGCTCGCGGAGCACGATCGCCTCCTTGCGCGCGAACTTATCGGCGCACCAGATTTGGCCCAGCTCGCCCTGGCACTTCTCGACCTGCCCGCGCGTCTCCTTGGCGTAGGGGTTGCCGATCAGCTTCAGCAGGGCGTGGTTCTGCCAGAAGCAGAAGCCGAAGGCGACGAGCAGCGCCGCGAGCGAGATGATCAACCGCGTCCGTAGCTCGTCGAGGTGCTCGACAAGGCTCAGGTGATCGTCGTGGCCGACCGGCCGGATCGCTCGGCGCATCGCGCACAGGCTACCGTCCAGGCGCTCAAGAGCCTGGCGGTTGCAGCCGATGAGGGGGGTGTGAAACAGCGGCGGAGCAACGCTTCGGGGGAAGCAGATCTCGCCCTTCCGGGCCCGCTCGGCGTCGAGGTCAGCCCCGACGATCAGGGCGGCGAGCCGACGGGCGACCCGGACCTGTCGCTGTGCGGCGGCTGCGGATCAAGCCTTGTCCAGCCGATCGACTGGTCGCTCGTCGGCCGAAGCCACTGGCGCGTCACGCTCTGCTGCCCCAACTGCGAGTGGAGCGGTACCGGTGTCTTCACCCAGGAGGCGGTCGACCGCTTCGATCACGAGCTCGATCGCGGCATGCGCGAGCTGCAGTCAACGCTGACGCGCGTCTCGCGCGCCTGCATGGAGGCTGAGATCGCCACCTTCGCCAAGGCGCTGGAGGACGACTTGATCGTCCCCTTCGACTTCACGCACCGAACCTAACCGGCGCCACTAGGCGTAGCGGTCGACGAGCCCGTCGGCCATCAGGCAGAGCGCCTCGCGCTGGGTCTGCGGCAGATTCGCGGGCAGCTCGCGCTTGGCCGAGGCGACGAGCTCGAGCGCAATCGATCGCGCCTCCTCCCCGGCTCCGGTCGCCTCGATCGCCGCGCAGACGCCCTCGGCCGCCGAGGCGTCGGCGATCGTGCGCAGATCGAGCACGCGCAGCTCCTCCGAGCGCTCGCGCGCGAGGATCAGCGGCAGCGTGACCGTGCCGTCGAGCAGGTCGGTGCCGCGGCGCTTTCCGGTTCGCTCGGCGGGACCGGTGATGTCGAGGACGTCATCGAGGAGTTGGAAGGCGAGGCCGACGGCGTGGCCAAACGGGTCAAGCGGCGGTCCTCCGCCGACAAGCGCGCCGAGCTCCCCGGCGGCCGCGAACAGCCGCGCCGTCTTCAGCTCGCAGCGCTTCAGGTAGCGCTCGAGCGTGACGTCGGCGCGCCAGGCATCGGCGCGCTGCATCAACTCGCCGCGGGCCAGCGCCGCGCTCGCCGCCGAAAGCGAGCGCAGCTGCGCGATCGCGCCGTTTCTCGCGAGCTCGGCGAAGGCGCTCGAG
>DATGHN010000090.1:0-4626 GCA_035308005.1 Solirubrobacteraceae bacterium | reverse complement strand
AGTTCACAACCGAGTTCGAAGACGCCTACTGCGGGGCGCGCGACATCGAAGCCACGCGGGCGCTCAACCCGGCGCTGAAGTCCTTCGATCAGTGGCTGGCGGCGAACGCCTCGAGCGTCCCCGTTCCGTGATCTGACGCGCGCCCCGAGCGGCTAGGCTCGGGGCATGCGCGTGCTGGTCATCGACAACTACGACTCCTTCACCTACAACCTCGTGCAGTACCTCGGCGAGCTGGGCGCAGAGATCGACGTCGTTCGCAACGATCAGGCGACGGTCGCTGACCTGCTCACGCGGGCGCCCGAGCGCGTCGTCGTCTCGCCGGGTCCGTGCACGCCGGATGAGGCGGGCGTGTCGCTTGAGGTCGTGCGGCGCTTCCCCGAAGCCGGTGTCCCGACACTCGGTGTCTGCCTCGGCCATCAGGCGCTCGCGCAGGCCTTCGGCGGCTCGGTCGTGCGTCACGAGCCGGTTCACGGCAAGACGGGCGTTATCGAGCACGACGGGCGCGGCGTCTATCGCGGCCTGCAATCGCCGCTCGTCGTCGGCCGCTACCACTCGCTGATCGTCGCCGAGGACGTCCCCGACTGCCTCGAGGTGAGCGCTCGCGGCGACGGCGTCGTGATGGGGATCCGCCACCGCGAGCTGCCGGCCGATGGCGTGCAGTTCCACCCCGAGTCGATCCTGACCGAGGAGGGGATGGGTCTGCTCGAGAACTTCCTCCGAGGATGAGCGCGGCGCCCAACGAGATCGTCACGGCGGCGATCGACGCCGTCGCGTCAGGGCGCGATCTGAGCGCCGACGAGGCCTCGGGCGTGCTGGCGGAGATCATGTCCGACGCCGTCTCAGACGTCCAGATCGCGGGATTTCTGATCGCCCTGCGGACGAAGGGGGAGACCGCCGAGGAGCTCGCGGGTCTCGCCCGGACGATGCGTGCGCTGGCGATTGCGGTCGATGTAGGCGAGCGGAAGCTGCTCGACACCGCCGGCACCGGCGGCGGAACGCGGACCTTCAACGTCTCGACTACCGCCGCGCTGATCGCCGCTGGCGCGGGCTGCGCGGTGGCCAAGCACGGCAATCGCTCGGCGACCGGACCTTGCGGGTCGGCCGACCTGCTCGAGGCGCTCGGCGCGCGGATCGACCTCGACGCGGCCTCTGTCGTGCGCTGCATCGAGGAGACCGGCGTCGGGTTCATGTTCGCGCCGGCTCACCACCACGCGACGCGCTCGGTCGCGCCGGTCCGCCGCGCGCTCGCCGTGCGCACGATCTTCAACTTCCTCGGTCCCTTGACGAATCCGGCCGGAGCTCGCCACCAGCTGATCGGCGTATCGGACCAGCGCTACCTCGAGACGATCGCCGGGGCGCTCGCCCAGCTCGGCGTCGAACGCGCCCTGGTCGTCGCCGGCGAGGATTCACTCGACGAGGTCTCGACGACTGCGCCGACGCGGATCTTCGAGGTCAACGGCGACGAGATCACGAACTACACGATCGAGCCGGGCGATCTGGGTCTCGAGGCGAGCAACGGTGGCGCGGTGGCGGTGGGGGGGACGCCCGAGGAAAATGCGGCGCTGACACGCGCGGTGCTCGCGGGCGAGGGCGGCCCGGCGCGCGACCTCGCGCTCGCCAACGCCGGAGCCGCGATCTACGCCGCCAAGGCGGCCGCGAACCTGCCCGAGGCGGTGGCGCTGGCCGCCGAGGCGGTCGACAGCGGCCGCGCGAGCGAAACGCTCGAGCGGTTCGTCGCTGCGACAAACGAGCTCGCGGCGTGAACGCGCTCGATGAGCTCGTCGCGAATGCTCGCGAGGACGTCGCGCGACGCCGAAGCCACACGGCGGTGGAGGATCTGCGCAGCGCCGGTCCACCGGCCGGGCCGCCGCGCGCCGCACACGCCTTTCGCGACGCGCTCGCCGCACCCGGCCTCTCGATCATCGCCGAGCACAAGCGCCGCTCGCCCTCGGCCGGTCCGATCCGGCCCGGGTCGAACGTCGCCGAGATCGCTCGCGCCTACACCGCGGGCGGCGCGGCGGCGATCTCCGTGCTCACCGAGGAGCGCGGCTTTGACGGATCGCTCGAGGACGTCCGCGACGCCCACGCCGCGTGCGCGCTGCCACTGCTCCGCAAGGACTTCATTGTCGACCCCTACCAGCTTGACGAGGCGCTCGCCGCCGGAGCCTCGGCCGTGCTGCTGATCGTCGCCGCCCTCGAACGGCCGGATCTGATCGCCCTGCACGATCAGGCGGGCCGCCTCGGTCTCGACGTGCTGATTGAGGTGCACGACCATGCCGAGCTTGAGACGGCGCTCGCCGCCGGCGCCTCGATCGTCGGTGTCAACAACCGCGATCTGCGTGACTTCAGCGTCGACATCGGACGGACCTTCGAGCTCCTCGACGCGATCCCGGCCGATGTCGTGGTCGTCGCCGAATCGGGAATCTCGAGCCGCGAGCACCTCGCGCGGCTCCGCGAAGCCGGCGTCGGCGCGGCGCTGATCGGCGAGCGCCTGATGCGCGCCGAAGACCCCGCCGCGGCGCTCGCCGAGCTGCTCGCGCCGGCGCTTTAGTCGCGATTCAGACCCTCCGGGCAGACTGAGAAGCGATATGAGACGCGTGTCCGCTTCACCTTTTGCCGCTGCGCTGATCGGCGGCGCCGTCGTCGCCGGCGCGATGCTGATCGCGGGGGTGGGCGACGTGACGAATCGCACGATCATCAAGGAGACGGCGGCGCCGGCGGCCGAGGAGGGCTCGCTGAGCGGGCGGGGCCAGCTGACGCCCGCTGAGATATACAGGCGCGACGCCCCCGGTGTGGTTTACATAACTGCGACCGTGGTCGAGCAGACGCAGTCGCCGTTTGACCTGTTCCCGAGCACGACGAGGGGCACGAGCAGCGGCACCGGCTTCGTCATCAACCGCGCCGGAACGATCCTGACAAACGCCCACGTGATCGCCGGCGCGGTCAAGATCAGCGTCGCCTTCGCCGGCAACCAGACGGTCACGGCGCGCGTGATCGGCCGCGACCCCGACGACGACCTCGCGCTGCTGCGCATAAACCCTGACGGAATCCCGCTCGTGCCGCTCCCGCTCGGCGACTCAGACACCGTCCGGGTGGGCGATCCGACGTACGCGATCGGCAATCCGTTCGGCCTGCCCCGCAGCTTCACGAGCGGCGTCGTATCGGCGCTTCAGCGTTCGATCAAGGCGCCCAACAGCTTCTCGATCGACAACGTGATCCAGACCGACGCGCCGCTGAATCCCGGTAACTCGGGCGGCCCGCTGATCAACGCCCAGGGCGAGGTGATCGGAATCAACTCCCAGATCGCCACCGGCGGCAGCTCGAGCAACGGCAGCGTCGGGATCGGCTTCGCGATCCCGATCGACACGGCGCGCGCGGTGATTCCGCAGATCGAGCGGACCGGGCACGTCGCGGAGGGCTACCTGGGCATCACGACCACCGACATCGACGCCGCGCTGGCCTCGCTGCATCTCCCGGTGAGCCACGGCGCGCTCGTTCAGACCGTCCAGAGCGGCTCGCCCGCCGCGCGCGCCGGCATTCGCGCGGGCACGCTGCTGACGACGCTGCCCGACGGCGTCACCGAGCTCTACACAGGCGGCGACATCATCGTCTCAGTCGACGGTCGAGCGGTCACCTCCGCCGCCGGCCTCGGGACGACAATCCTCTCCCACCGCCCCGGCGCGCGGGTGCGGATCGGAATCGTCCGCGGGCACACCCATCTGACGGTCCTCGCGCGCCTCGGCACCAGGCCAAGCACGCTGCCGGCGCCCTGAGGCGAGCGGACGCCCCGCACACGCTACGTTGTCGAGCGTGAGCGCGACGCGCGTGAAGATCTGCGGTGTGACACGCCTTGAGGACGCGGAGCTCGCGGCAACTCTCGGCGCGTGGGCTGTCGGCATGGTCTTCTACGAGCCGTCCACGCGCAGCTGTGGCGTGAGCGAGGCCGAGCTGATCGGCGCGGCTATGCAGCGGCGCGTCGAGCTCGCCGGCGTGTTCGTCAACGCGCCGCTCGAAGAGGTCGTCGACGTCAGCCAACGGGCGCGTCTGACGCTGGTCCAGCTGCACGGCGAGGAGGGGCCCGCGTACTGCTCGGAGGTCGCGCGGCGGACCGGCGCCCGCACGATCAAGGCGGCCTCGGTGAAAGGGCTCTACAGCGTTCGCGATCTCGAGCGCTTCCACACCGACTTCCATCTGCTCGACGGGCACGCGCCCGGGCTGCGCGGCGGTACGGGCCGGACCTTCGACTGGTCGCTGGTCGCGGCGCGCCATCACGGCGCCCCGCCACTGATCATCGGCGGTGGGCTCGACCCCGATTCCGTCGCCGACGCGGTCGAGGCGACCGCGCCCTACGCCGTCGACGTCGCAAGCGGCGTCGAGGCGGCGCCGGGCGTCAAGGATCCCGAGCGGATGCGCGCGTTCTTCGAGGCCGCGGCCAAGGCGACAGTCGCTTCCTGATGGCGCTCCCGCACCGCTACGGCCCCTACGGCGGCCAGTACGTGCCGGAGACCCTGATGCCGGCGCTCGTCGAGCTCGAGGCGGCCTGGATCGAGGCCTGGGCAGCCGCTGACTTCCGCGCCGAGCTGGGCGTCCTTTTGCGCGACTTCGCGGGGCGCCCGACACCCCTCT
>DATGHN010000089.1:0-2492 GCA_035308005.1 Solirubrobacteraceae bacterium | reverse complement strand
AGATGCTTTCCGCGCGCCTCGACCTCCGTCACCACTCGTCCACCGAGCCGCTGCGGCCAGCGGTCGGCGTCATGACGGCGCTGCGGAGTGCGCAGGACATCCGGAACCCGTCCTTCGAGAACCGGCCTAATGCAGTTCGCCGCGTAGTGAATCGTGTCGCCCTCGGGCACGGCGACCGATCCTAGTCAGAGCGCGCCGTCAGGTGAAGCGCGCGACGGCCTTTGACCGCGTCAGCAGCACGAGCGGCACCACCGCCAGCACCCAGGCGAGGATCAGGCCGCTGAAGTCCCAGCGCTCGCCGTCGGCGTCGGTCTGCACCTGCGCCTGCACGGCCGCTTCGTCAGTCGTCAGCGAGGCGATCTCCGCGTCGGCCTGCGCCGACGGGGCGGCGCTGTTCTGCGCCGTCGCCTTTGTCAGGTCGGCCTCCAGCACCGTGGCCCGCGATTGCGCCTTGGCGGTCGCCGCCAGCGCCGCCGGCTCGTCGATGTTGTCCTGGCGGACATAGCTGTAGGTGCCGTAACCGGCGGCCACGACGGCGATCATCGCGAGGACTATGCAGAGCTCGCGAATCAGCTCGCGGCGCGCGATCAGGCCGGCGCCGATGCCGACGTAGATGATCTCGAGCGTCACTGTGGCGCTCGAGGATTTGATGTCGAGGTAGCCGAGCGAGATCAGCTTCGTGTCTTCGACCAGCGAGTAGACCGCGACCCCGATGAAGACCAGGCCGATGATCGTGATCGCGTGCGAGAACCAGTCGGCTCTCATTCGTTGCGGCACGTAGACGGCCTGCGTAGGCGCGACGACCTTGGCGGATTCGCCGAAGGACAAAAACGGGTCGGGCAGGTCGGCCATCGCGGCGTTCAACACCCCATCGACAGCCCGGCCGTGGTTCTTGAGGGCGCTCAGGCGCTGAGTGTCAGGCGGCGCGGTCCGGTGCGGAAGCCGAGCTCGACCAGGAGTGCCTCGAGCGGGCCGCCGAGCACCGGCTCGCCGTCGACGCGCTCAATCTCGAGCTTGCGGATCCGCCCGCCGCGCACCGCGTCGGCGAGCGCCGCAAGGGCCACCCGGAGCTGCTCTCCCGACGCAAAGGTCTGCAGGCCGCGGCCGCCGGCTTCGGCATAGCAGGCGAGCTCGGCGCCGACCAGCACGACGTGAGCGCCGGCGACGCGCGCCGGACGGCGACCCTCAGCCGCCTCGTCCTTCGGCCACGGCAACGCCGCGCCGAACGGCTGCGCCGGGTCGGCCGCGGCCAGCACCAGCGGCGCCGCGCCGTCGAGGTCGCGCTGCGCCCGCAGCCGCTCGACGGCCCCCGGCACGGCGAACTGGGCGCCGCCGAGGCCCTCGATGAAATAGCCGCGCCGGCATATCCCGAGCGTCTCGAGCTGCGAGAGCGAGTCGTACAGCGCGGCGAAGCCGCCGGGAACGCCCTCCGCCAGTACGAGCTCGCGCGTCAGGATCCCGTAGCGCTCGAGCAGTAGCTCGGCGAGCGTGCGCCGACGCGCGAGCGCATCCGCCGCCGGCTCAAACAAGGACGCCGCCAGCGACCAGCGTCCCTGCACCGGAGCGCGCGTCTGGGCGCGCGAGGAGCGCACCGCCGGCGCAAAGCGCCTTGCGCCGCCGCGCGACGATAGCCCCGCCCGCCCGCCCCGGGCGAGGGACAGGCGCGGAGCGCGCAGCGGCGCCCAGGCGTCGTTGGTGACCTCGCCCGCCCAGACGAGATCCCAGAGGGCCTCCTGCAGAAGCGGCGTCTCGACAGCGAGCTCCGCCACAAGGTCGCCGAAGAAGCACGGCGCGACCCCGAGCCGAGCGCGGATCAGCTCGTGCTCCTCGCCGGTCGGAGGCTCGACCTTCGCCGCCGCCGCCGGAGGGCCGATCGCCGGCGCGTCGTCTCGGAAGTAGAGCGCCACGCGGCCCGAGCGGCGCGCGATCGAGCCGGCCCCGACCCAGACGACCTCGCCGGCCGCGCAGAGCTGGTCAAGCCAGTTCGTCGAGTAGGCCCCGCAGCGGCGCGGAAGCACAGCGCGCTCCCACAGCTCGGCGGGCAGCGCGAGGCCCTGCAGCGGAACGAGCACCTCGCGCAGCCGCTCGATCCCCGCTCCCGCCGAGGCGTGGCGATCGATCCCCTGCCAGGACGGCAGGAACGTCGCGAGCGCGCGCCGCTCGGTCGGCTCGATCTCGCGCCGAAGCACCGCCAGCGACGCCCGCCGAAGTCGCCGCAGCACCTCCCCGTCGCACCACTCGCGCTCGCCCATCCGCGCACGCGGGTCACCGAGCGGGCGAAGCTCACCGCGAACCAGCTCCCCGGCGGCCTCGAGCTCGCGCAGCGGGCTCGACATGTCGACGCCGTAACGGGTGCTCAGCTCGGCGGTGGTGAACGGTCCGTTCGAGCGGGCGTGGCGCGCAGCCAGCTCGCGCAGGGCGTCCGAAACGTCCTCGAGGAAGGCGTCCGGCAGACCCGACGGCGGCACGACGCCGAGGGCGTCGCGGTAGAG
>DATGHN010000088.1:0-14715 GCA_035308005.1 Solirubrobacteraceae bacterium | reverse complement strand
CCCGGCCTGCGCGTAGGCGGCGGCCAGGTCGGTCGCCGGGGTCAGATCGAGGCCGTCGTAGGACGCGGCGCTCTTCTCGTCGCGGATCGCGATCGCGACCTGGCGTGCGGTGGCCGCCGTGTTTCCCGACAGGCTCGCGATCTGGGCGTTTGCGATCGCCGTCTCGCCGGCGCTCGCCGCCTGCTCGGAGCGAAGCGGCTGCCACTGCGACCAGGCGACGACCAGCGCGACCGCGATCGCGCTCGCGGCCGCGGCCGCCGCGAACGGCGATTGGCCGAGGCGCGCGAGTGACAGGCGGACCGCGCCGCCGCGCTCGCGCGGGCGTCCGCGGCCCGCTACCCAACCGGCGCAGAGCAGCGCGACCAGCGCGTCGCCCGGCACGAACCACGTCCAGTCGACGGCCGAGTGGACGGTGAACACGACGACGACGGACATCAGCGTGAGCAGCCCGAGCCGCTCGGCGCTGTCACCGCCGGCCGCGCGCCTTCGCCACGGCCCCGCGGACCGCGCGGCCGAGATACACCACATCACGGCCACCGCGAGGCTGACGAGCAGTCCAACGATGCCGAGATCGGACAGCGTCTGGAAGACGTAGCCGTGCGCGTAGTCGGCCAGTGCGTGGCTGGTCATGAAACGCTGGTCGGCGACCGGATAGGCGCCCGCCCCCGCGCCGAGGGCCGGGTTGGTGTCGAAGACCTTCAGCGCGTAATTCCAGTAGAGCGCCTGCATGCTGCCGCCGGAGGTGAGCCGGCTCGCGCTGTTGGTCGGCTGCGAGCCGTTGGGCGTCGTCAGCTGCTGCCAGCCGTGCGAGATCTCGCCGGTCAGGCCGCGTGAGCTGTGCGCAAGCGCCGCGACGCCGGCGACGGGCACAAGCGCAAGGACCGCCGCGACGGCGATCGAAAGCGTCCGCCGGCGAGCCGCGGACAGCGGATTGCGCTCCGCGGCGAAGCGAAGCAGCAGCGCGCCGGCGTAGCTCACGAGGACCGCGGCGAGCAGCAGCAGGCCGAGTCGATGGCCGGCGGAGCTGCGCGCGGCCAGGGCCACATGGTCATCGGCGAGCGCCGGCTGCTTGAGCGTCCAGGCGATCACGGCTCCCGCGGCCAGCGCCGCGATCGCGCCGATCGCCATCGCGCGCAGCCGAAGCGGCACGAATGCGAACCACAGTCCGCCGCCGATCACCGCGGCCAGCACTGCGCCGCGCGAGTAGGAGAGAACGAGCGCGACGAGCAGCAGGCAAAGCACTGGCGCCGCAAGCGCGTTGAGCGCTCCGTGTCCGTCGCGGCGCGAACCGAGCCACAGCGCCGGCGGGATCCCGAGCGCCGCCGTCAGGCCGACCGCGTTCCAGTAGGAGAAGGGCACCGACAGGCGCGCGAAGGTGTCCGTTCGGTCAAGCGACTCGGGGATCACCTTGCTGAGCAGGGCGTAGGCGCAGACGAACGCAGTGGCCAGCAGAACTCCGCCGATCACGCTCCGCCAGCGCGAGCCGCACAGCCGAACCAAGGCAATCGCGCCGGCGAAGGCGGCCGCGTAGGCGAGCGTGCGATTGGCCTCGAGCCACGAGCTCGACGGCGCGACCGACCAGCTCACCGACAGCGCTGTCAGGGCTGCGAGAGCGAACATCGCGATCGCGACGGCGATGCCCGCGATTCGCACACTCCCGGCCGGGACCAGCGCGCAGGCCGCGACGACGAGGCCGCCGCCGCCGAGCGTCAGCAAAATCTCGACGATCGTGTTTGCGGCCAGGCCCGAGCTTTGCACGTACGAGCCGCCACTTGAAACGATGCCGCCGGTCGCTGTGAAACAGATCACCGCGATTCCCGCGGCGATCGCCACCGTCAGCCAGGATCGGTTCACCACCCGCGTAGCGACGGCGGTCAGCGGCGGGCGCTCGCCGTGGCTAACGGGTGCGGCGTGTGCGGACAACGGTCTGGAGGGCGCGGCCGGCGACGGCAGCGACGGCCGCGAGCAGCGCCGCTAGAACCACCAGCAGCGGGGTTGGAAGGTTCGAAAGGAAGCCCGCGGTGTGCGCGGTCACCGTTCCCGGTGTCACCGTCACGCCGGTCGGCAGCTTGATCTGCCCGCCACCCCAGGTCTGGAGGTGGTCGAGGCGCTCGCCGATCTCGCGCTGGCTCGGCTTGACGACGGGTCCGCTCGGCTTCGTGACGGGCTTTCCGGGCGGCGGCTTCGTCGGCGGCTTCGGCTTGTGGGACAGCAGGTCCGCTTCTAGCGCGGCCTGGAGTGCGTCGGCGCAGGTCGTGTACTGCAGCGAGTTCGTGTTCAGTTCCTTGAGCGCCTTGTGCAGCACGGCGACGCTGTAATGGCCAACCAGCGGGTCGTGGCCGGCGCCGCAGTCGCTCTGGGCGCCCCCCACCGTGTTCGGGTACGCGGCGTAGGCCACTTCCGCGCCGGCGATCGACCACACAGCGAGCAGCGCAACAAGCGCTCGCGCCGATCGGCGGAGCATCACGACGGCATACCCCCGGCCGCGGCGTGCGAAACGGCGAATTCGAGCGCCCCCGCGAAGCCCTCGGCCCAGGCGTCGAAGGTGAAGCCTGCTACGTCCTCGCGGCCGGCTGCTCCAAGCGCCGCGCAGCGGGCGCGGTCGGCGGCCAGTGAGCGGAGCGCGTCGGCAAGCGCCTCGGGATCACCGGCGGGCACGATCAGGCCGTTTCGGCCGTCGCGCACCAAGCCGCCAGCGGCGGCGCCTACCGCATCCGTTGCGAGTATTGCTGCTCCCTGGTTCATAGCCTCGTTCACGACGAGCCCCCACGGCTCGATGAACCGTCGCGTAACCAGCGACGGTACAGCCACAACGTCTGCAACGGCGAATAAGTTGCGCAGTTGAAGGCGATCGAGTCGTCCGGCGGCAACCACATCCGGTGGTATTCGACGATCATCGCCCGCGACGGTGAAGATCCCATTAAGGCCGGCGCGTCGCCACGCGTCGACCAGCACCGCGAGCCCCTTCTCGCGCGCCGCGCGCCCGGCGAAGACGAGTGAGAAGCGATCGTCCTCGCGCACGGCGGCGGGAGCCGACCAGAACGCGTTGTCGACGGCCTGCGGGGCGACGAACACGCGCGTCGCGCCGCGGCGGCGGACGTAATCGCTGACGTGCTCGCCGTAGGTGACGACGGCGGTCGCCTCGCGGTAGATGCGCCGCATCAGCGGCTGTGCGACGAGATGCGCGGCCGTGCGCGGCGTGCGCCACAGCGCCGCCCAGAACACGAACGGGAGATCGCTGCGCTGTGCGGCGCGCCAGGCGAGGGGCAGAGCGACGCGACCCCCGGTACCGACCACCACCGCGCGATAACCGCCCGAGGCGGTGAGCTCGCCGATCTCGCGCTGGCCCACGAAGCGGTGCGGGAGCGAGAGCGGTGGCGAGAGCGGATCGGAGCCGTGCAGGTGGGGTCCGCCGAACAGCGCGAGCTCGATCCCCCCGGCACGCTCGTGCAGGCGCTCGAAGGCGCCAAGGCGGTCCGCCGCCACGTGCCCAGTGACAAACAGAACCGGTTTCACGAGAGCGCCTCGGCGTAAGCCGCCAGCGTTCGCTCGCCGCAGAGCGGCCACGTGAACTCCCGCAGCACCGTCTCGCGCGCTGCGGCGCCGAGTGCATCGCGCGCGGCGCGGTCGCCCGTGAGGCGGCGCAGCACCGCGGTCAGCGTCTCCGGCTCGGCGAGCTCGATCCCCCCGCCGGCGCGCGCGATCTCAACCGGTCCGGCCTCGCCGGCGCGTCCGATCGCCGGGACCCCGGCCGCCATCGCTTCGATGTAGGCGACGCCGAACGCCTCATCAGTCGAGGGCATTGCAAAGCACCACGCCGCGGCAAGGCGCCGCGCCGCCTCGTCGGGAGCGAGCTGGCCGGCGAACTCGACGCGCGCGGCCACGCCGAGCTCCGCCGCGAGGCGCTCGAGCGGCACGCGCTCGGGCCCGTCGCCAACGATCAGGTAGCCAACGCCCGGGAGTTCAGCGAGCGAACGCAGCACGTCGGCGTGGCGCTTTCGCGCAACGAGGTGGCCGACGGTGACGATCAGCGGCTCGCTCGCCGGCTCGCCGGGCGCCGCCGGCACGTCGGTGCCGAGGTGAACGACGCGTGTCGCGCGGGCGCCATGCTCGCGTGAGAGCGCCTCGGTCCCGGCGCTGTTGGCGAGCACGAGGCGGGCCGCGGAGAGGCCGCGCTCGACCGCTTCGCGCCCGCCCGGCACGCGCGAGCTCGTCCAAAGAACGTCCCCGCCGTGGACCGAAACGACGAACGGCAGATCGACGCCGGCGCGCAGCACGGCGTCCGCCGCTGGCACTGCGTAGTGGGCGTGGACCAGATCGAACGGCCCGCTGCGGCGTAGTGCGCGCCGCAGCGCCGGCGCGGCGTAGGCGCCCCAGCGTGCGTAGGAGCGTGAACGCGGCGGCGAGGCGTAGCGCACGTAGCGGACTTCGAGGCCGTCCAGGCGCGTCGCGGGGGGCTGGCGCATCAGCGTCCACAGCGCCCGCGGATCGGCTCGCGGGGGCACCAGGCGGTGGAGCACGAACACCGACACCTCCGCGCCGGCGTGCGCCGCGGCGAGCGCCTGGCGATGTGCCCAGACGCCGAGCACGGGGTCGCGGCGGCGGGGATAGAACTCGGCGACTACCGCTACGCGCATCGGCGGTGCACCGCGAGCGTGCGCTGCGACTCGCTCACCGGCAGGTAGGGGTGCTCGGCGAGGAACGCCCGCGCCGCCGCGACCGCCTCCTCGCGCGCATAGGCCGAAGCGGCGGGCGCCCGCAAATGCGCGATCGGCAGCAGATCGACGATCCCCACCCGCCAGCCGCGCTCGCGCGCCAGCCACGACCAGTGCGCGTCAAGGCCCCAGCCCATCCCCGCCTCGCTCGGAAAGGGCAGCAGATCGGCGAACGTCTCGCGCGCCAGAGCCGTGATCGGGCCGATCTCGACAAACGCCGTCTCGCGCACGACGCTTCCCCACTGGCGGCGCGTCAGCGGCCAGCCGGCGTGGGAGCGCATGCGATGGGCGGGCGCCGCGAGCACGAGGCCAAAGCGCTCGGCGAGGTGGATGAAGGGGTCGAGGAAGGCCGGCGGAAGCTCGACGTCGTCATCCATCACGACCAGCCAGTCGAAGGCGTCGAGCATCGCCTGCTCGGCGAGGACGTTGAGGTTGGCGAACTTGCCGGCGCCGCCGGGCGCCCGCTCGAGCGCGACGACCTCGCAGGCGCGCGAGGCGCGCAGGTCCTCGACTGCGCGCTCGTAGATCGGCCGATTCTCCTCGCGAACGACCGACAGCACGAGCACGCGGCGGGGGCCGAGGCGCCGCGCGGCGCGGCGGGCGCGCGCCAGCTGCCAGGCGCCGCGTGCGCCGAGCGCCGCGTCCTGCGCGGCGCGGAGCAGATCGCGGCGGCCGCCAACCGTGCCACTCTCACCCGACAGGAAGTCGTCGCGCGGATCGCCGCGCGGGCTGTCGTGGCCGTGCTGGCGCGCGCGCGAGAGGCGCCCAAAGCTGTGCGCCGCCATGACCGGCCCGTTCTCGCAGCCGCGCCGCAGCGTGTGCCAGATGCAGCCGGCGAAGACGCGCAACTCGCCGGCGAGCGTCGGCGCGCGCCCGTTCTCCTCGTCGTAGTCGCGCGCCTCGCGCCCGCGGGCGGCGGCGACGCGCATAAGCACCGCCAGGCGTGCGTCACGCGGCGCGCGGCGATGGTCGAGACCCGCCGCGGCGACGAAGCGGATCCGCCCGCCAGCTCGCAGATGGCGCGTCTCCCACTCCTCCTCATCGCCGCTCCAGACGCGGCGGTGGGCGTCGAAGAGCCCGACCGCATCGATCGCCGAGCGGCGGATCGCCATATTCGCGCCCCACGCTCGCGCGACGTCGCGGTCCTCGCCGCCGGCGTCGGTGTGGGTGATCGGCGCGCCTTCGCGTCCGCACGTCCTGCGCGGACGCCCCTCGAGGCGCGCAACGATCGGCCCCGTCAGTACACCGGCGCCGGGATCCGCAGCCGCGGCAGAAAGCAGCGCCGCGAGCCATCCGCGGTGCACCTCGACGTCGTCGTCGACGAAGGCCAGCAGCTCACCGGTTGCCGCCTCGATGCCCGCGTTTCGCGCCGCGTTCAGGCCGCGCGGCGCGCCGAGCGCGACGTAGCGGGCGTCGAAGCGCTCAGCGACCGCCCGCGTCGCCGCGTTCGCCCCGTCGTCCACGACGATCACCTCGGCGCCGGCGTCGCGCGCCTGCTCGGCAATCGAGGTGAGCGCGACGCCAAGATAGTCGGGCCGGTCGCGCGTGGGGATGATGATCGAGGCGGTGAGACCCATTGTCAGGGTGTGAGTGTAGGTTCGCGCGAGCGTGATCCTCTTCGTCCACAACCGCTACAGGCAAAGCGGCGGCGAGGAGCGCGCGGTCGAGAACCTTCTCTGGCTGGTCCGCGAGCACCTCGGCGAGGAGGCCGAGCTGCTGACGCGCGACTCGGCGCTGCTCGGGCGCAGCCGCGCCGCCGCCGGAATGCTGCGGGGCGGCCTCGCGCCCGATGAGGTCGCGCACGCGGTGCGGCGTACGCGCGCGCGCGTCGTTCACACCCACAACCTCCAGCCCTCGTTCGGCTGGCGGGCGCTCGCCGCGGCGCGCGAAGCGGGCGCGCGCGTCGTCGCCCAGCTTCACCAGTACCGCACCGTCTGCGCCGTCGGAATCTGTTTCACCGCGGGCCGCGAATGCACGCGCTGCCACGCCCGCAACACTCTGCCGGGCGTGATCCACAACTGCCGCGGCGATGCGCGCGAGGCACTCGTCTATGCCGCGGCGCTGTCGCTGTGGCAAAGGCGGTCCGCCGGTCTGATCGATGCGACGATCGTGCCGAGCGAGTTCGCGCTCGGGCGCCTTCGCGAGCTCGGCGCGCCGCTCGGCGACGCCGTTCACGTCGTCGCGCACCCGGTCACCGCGATTGCCGCGGCATCGCGAGCACCGCTCGGCTCGTATGCGCTCTTTGCGGGCCGCCTCGAGCCGGAGAAGGGGGTCGGCGTGGCGGTTGCCGCCTGCGCGCAGGCCGGCGTTCCGCTGCTCGTCGCGGGCGAGGGGTCGCAACGGGCGGCCCACGAAGGCGCGCCCGGGGTGACCTTCGCCGGGCGCGTCGGGGAGCAGGAGCTCGCAACGCTGCGTTCCGGCGCGCGCCTCGCCGTGATGCCGTCGCTGACGTCTGAGACGTTCGGGCTTGCGGCGGCGGAGGCGATGGCGGCGGGAGTGCCTGTCGCCGCCTCGGACATCGGCGCGCTCGGCGAGCTCGTGCCGCGCGACTGGCTCACCCCGCCCGGCGACGCGGCGGCGCTGGCGCGGACGGTCGAGGCCCTCGCAAAGGACGCCTCGGCCGGCGACACCGCGCTACGCGTGGTGCGCGAGCGGCTTGACCCGTCACGGATTGCTGCGACGCTCGCCGCCGCGTACTCATAGGATCCCCGCGGGGATGCCTCGCCGCGCGCTCATCACAGGCATCAGCGGCCAGGACGGCTCCTACCTCGCGGAGCTCATGCTCGCCGAGGGGGTCGAGGTTCACGGGGTGCTTCGCAGCGCCGCCGACGCGACGACCGACCGACTGGACGCCGTTCGCGACGCGGTGGCCTTCCACGACGGGGACCTGCTCGAGCGGGGGACACTTCGGCGGATCGTCGCCGCGGTCGCCCCCGACGAGATCTACCACCTCGCCGCGCCGACGTTCGTCCCGCGCTCCTGGGATCTGCTCGCCGACTCGATGCACGGGATCGCAACTGTCACCGCCGAGCTGATCGAGGCGGTCCGCGAAGAGGTCCCCGCCGCGCGCACCGTCGTCGCGACCTCCCGCGAAATCTTCGGCCCCGACGCCCCGAGCCCCCAGAACGAGGACACGCCGTGCCACCCGAGCTCGCCCTATGGCGCTGCAAAGCTCGCCGCCCACCAGCTCGTCGGCCTGATCCGCGAGCGCGACGGCCTGCACCTGTCCTCGGCGATCCTCTTCAACCACGAGTCGCCGCGGCGCGACCCGGCCTTCATCACCCGCAAGGTGAGCGCCGCCGTCGCGGCGATCAGCCTCGGACACGGCGACGAGCTCGTCCTGGGTGACACCGCGGCCGTGCGCGACTGGTCGGCGGCCACCGACATCGTCGCGGCCCTGCGCCTGATGGCCGCCGCCCGGGAACCTGGCGACTATGTCCTCGCGAGCGGCGCCGGCCACACGGTCGCTGAGCTCGTCGAGGTCGCCTTCGGCTGCGTCGGGCTGTCCCCGGAGGGCCGCGTGCGCGTCAACCCCGCGCTCGTGCGCCCGCCCGAGAGCCAGCCCGCGATCGGCAATCCGCGCCGCGCGCGAGAGCGGCTCGGCTGGTATGCGCAGACGAGCTTCGAGGAGCTCGTCGCGCAGATGGTGGCGGCCGACCTGGAGGAGCTCAGGCGATCGTGATCTCGGGCGCCAGGTAGACGTCCTGGATCGCGTTCAAGAGCTCGACGCCTTCGTCCATCGGGCGCTGGAACGCCTTGCGGCCGCTGATCAGTCCGGTCCCGCCGGCGCGCTTGTTGATCACCGCGGTCCGCACCGCCTCGGCGAGGTCGGTCGCCCCCGATGAGGCGCCGCCGCTGTTGATCAGCCCGGCGCGGCCCATGTAGCAGTTGGCGACCTGGTAGCGGCAGAGATCGATCGGGTTGTCGCTCGTCAACTCGCTGTAGACGAGCGGGCTGGTCTTTCCGTAGTCGGGGCCGAGCGCGGTGTAGCCGCCGTTGTTCTCCGGCAGCTTCTGCTTGATGATGTCGGCCTCGATCGTGACGCCGAGGTGGTTCGCCTGACCGGACAAATCGGCCGACAGGCTGTAGTCGACGCCATCCTTCTTGAAGGCCGAGTTGCGCAGGTAGCACCACAGCACGGTGTACATCCCGAGCGAGTGGGCCTCCTCGAAGGCCTGCGAGATCTCGACGATCTGGCGCGTCGACTCCTCGCTTCCGAAGTAGATCGTCGCGCCGACGCCGACCGCGCCGAGCTCCCAGGCGCGCCGGGCGCTCGCGAACTGCACCTGGTCGAAGCGGTTCGGGTAGGTCAGCAGCTCGTTGTGGTTGAGCTTGACGATGAACGGGATGCGATGGGCGTAGCGGCGGCTGACCGCGCCGAGGACGCCGACCGTCGAGGCGACGGCGTTGCAGCCGCCTTCGATCGCCAGCTCGACGATCGCCTGCGGGTCGAAGTAGATCGGGTTCGGGGCGAAGCTCGCGCCGGCCGAGTGCTCGATCCCCTGGTCGACCGGGAGGATGCTGAGGTAGCCGGAACCGCCGAGGCGCCCGTGACGGAAAGTCTGTGCGAGGTTGCGAAGCACCGTGTTCGAGCGGTCGGTGGACGAGAGGACGCGGTCGATGAAGTCCGGTCCGGGCAGGTGCAGCAGCGAGGCGTCGATCGTCGTCGAGGTGTGCTCGAGCAGTTCGTCGGCGTCATCGCCGAGCAGCTCCGCGATACCGTCGGCGGTGAGGGGACTGTTGAGCGCCGTCGCCATTTCTCACGAGCCTAGCGCGTCGTCCGGCTCAGCGGCGCGCAGCGATTCGGTTGCGCATCATCTGCGAATCTGCGCGCCGATGGCTGGACGACGAAGGGACGTCTGGTGGTGGGGCGCGGCGCTCGCGGTACTCGCCGGCGCCGTCGCGCGGTTCGCGACGCTCGGCGTGCAGTCGATGTGGCTTGATGAGGCGATCACGCACCGTCTCATGGCGCGCTCCTTCTCCGGCATGCTGAGCGCGCTCCCCCACTCCGAGTCGACGCCGCCGCTGTACTACGTGCTCGAGTGGCCCTGGGTGCGGGTGTTCGGCGCGGGTGCCGTGGGCATGCGGTCGCTATCGGCCGTGTTCGGGACCCTGACGATCATCGTTGTGGCGGCGATCGCCCGCCGGCTCGGGGGCATGCGCGCCGCTTGCGGCGCTGCCGCGCTCGCCGCGGCAAGCCCGCTGCTGATCTGGTACAGCCAGGAGGCGCGCGCTTACGCGCTGGTCGTGCTGCTGTGCGCTCTCACCGTCCTGTGCTTGCTGCGTGGCGACTGGCGCGGCTTCGCCATCGCCGCGGTGCTCGCGCTCGCCACGCACTACTTCGCGATCTTCGTCGTCGTTCCCGAGCTCGCATGGCTGGCTTGGCGCCACGGCCGCCGCTCGCGGACCGCGGCTCTCGCGGTCGGAGCGGTATTTCTTGGCGGCGCGGCGCTTCTGCCGCTGGCGATCGTCCAGGCCTCCGGCGACCGCGCCCGCTTCATCTCCGCGACGTCACTTGGGAGTCGCGCGGTGGCGGTCCCCAAGCAGTTCCTGATCGGCTACGCGACCCCGTACGCCACGCCGCTCACGATCGTCGCCGCGCTCGCCGCGGTCGCTCTGGTGCCGGCGCTACGCCGGCGGGACGGCCACATGCTGGTGCTCGTCGCGATAGTCGTCGGCGTGCCCCTTGCGCTGGCCGTCGTCGGCGTCGACTACGTGATCACACGCAACGTGATCATGGCGATGGCGCCGCTCGTGGTACTGGGGGGGCTCGCGTCGGCGCGCACGCGCGCAGGAGGTTGGCTGGTCGCGGCGATCTGCGCCGCCGGGGTCGTCGCGTTCGTCGGCGTCGAGACGACCGCAGCCGACCAGCGCGACGACTGGCGGGGGGTCGCTGAGGCGATCGGGCCGGCCACGGTCGGCCCTCGCGCGCTGGTCGTCAACCCCTCGGACGGGCCGCCCGCGCTCGAGCTCTACCTCCCGGCCCACCGGCTTGTGTTCCCGGCGTCGAGCACGATTGCGATCCGCGAGGTCGACGTCCTCGATGTGGCGCGCGACGCCCCCGACCCGACCTCCGCGGCGCCGTTGGCCGGGTTCACAGCGACTGTGATCCACACGAGCACCTACACGCTCGTCCGCTACGTGGCACCGGCCCCGGAACCGGTGTTCTACAGCACGCTGGGGCATCTATCGCTGCTTCCGGGGGCCGGTGCGGGCGTGTTGGCGAACGGCTGAACGCGAGCGGGCGGTGATGCGACATCGACGCGGCGGCCTGACGCATCGGCGGGGTCGCGTGTATCGCCAGCCTCAGCCGTCCTGGTCGCTCGCGGCGATCAGATCGGCCGGCTGCGCGACCGTCTGCTGAAGGCCCGCGGCAGCCTCGAGCTCCTGGTAGATCGTCTCCGCGGCCCTGCGCACGCCGCTCTCGGAGCGCGGGCCCTCCCAGTCGAGGTACCAGTGGCGGCTCACGCTCGTGATCCACGCGTCGGCCGTCGGAATCAGCCCGAAGCGGGTGATCGTTCGCTGCTGGCCGATCTGGTCGCTGTAGAGCAGCTCGATCGTGATCGGCTGGCGCGACTCGATCGCCTCGGCGGTCGCCGCGCGAACGGGATCTTCGGGGTGGCGCAGCGCGCCCTGCCACATGCCGATGTCGCCCGCCGGGATATAGAGGTCGCGCGTCTGGAGGCGAAACTGCTCCTCGGGCGCGGGGTCCGGCAGGCGTCGCGACGAGCTGAAGCCGGGCCTCACCGCCCAGGCCTGGCAGACCGCCATGCCGCTGCCCACGTTGCGCAGGCTGATGCCAAGATAGACGCCGCCGTTCAGCAGGTCCGCGGCGGCGCGGCCGCCGCCGGCGCTGACCCAATGCCCCTCGACGAACATCAGCTTCTGCATCGGATCGTCGAGCCGCGACGCCGCGAGCAGCGGCCGGCGCTGCTCCTGAAGTGCGGCCTCAGCGATCCGCGCCGAGCGATTTGAGGAGCGTACGGCGGCGAAGGTCGCAACCGCGAGCACAAGCGTTCCGGCGCCAGTGACCAGCGAGGAAACCGTCGACCAGTCGGTGGCGAGGACTCTCATCGCCGCCAGTTTGGCACTCCGGCGTCGATGCGAGCGCCCGTGGGGCCTCCGCGGACTGCCTCAGCGCAGCTGGGCTGAGGGGCGCACGAGGATGTCGTTGAGCGTCACAGACGCCGGGCGAGAGATCACGAAGGCGATGATCTCGGCGATCTCCTCCGCCGCGATCGCGATCTCGCGGCCGGACTCCTTCACCATCTGCTTCGTCTCGGCGTGGGTGATGTGCTCGGCAAGCTCGGTCGCGACCGCGCCCGGCTCGATCAGGCTTACGCGGATGTCGGGGTGAAGCTCTTGGCGCAGCGCCTCAGTGAACCCGCCCAGCCCCCACTTGGTCGCCGCGTAGACGGCGTTGCCGGGCCGGGCGATGCGCGCCGCGACGGAGGAGACGTTGATCAGCTGGCCGCCACCGTCGCGAAGCTGAGGGAGGAAGACCTCCGTCGCCGTGATCACGCCGAGCAGGTTGACCTCGATCATCGGCCGGTAGTCGGCTCGCTGCTCCGAGCCGAACGGCCCGAGCAGCATCACGCCGGCGTTGTTGATCAGTATGTCCGTGCGCCCAAGCTCGGCGCGCACCGCCTCGGCGGCCCCGACGAGGGAGTCGCGGTCGGTGACATCGGCCTCGACCGCCAGCGCGCGTTCGCCTAGCTCGGCCGCCAGAGCGCGGATGCGCTCGCCGCGACGCGCGAGCAGCGCGATGCGATGACCCTGCGAATGGAGCGTCCGCGCCGTCGCCGCGCCGATGCCCGAGGAGGCGCCGGTTATGACGCACGTGTGAGTCTGCTGGACCTCGCTCATCGGATCGCTCCTCGCTTGCGGTTGTCTGGCGCCCGGGGCCGTGGGCGGCCCCTCGGCGGACGCCAAGCCTAATGGCGCTCGCGCTAGGCGATCTGGCGGCGCAGGAGCTCGTGATCGGCGTCGACCATCAGGCGGATCATCTCTTCGAAGCCCGTCGTCGGCCGCCAGCCGAGGCGCTCGGTGGCCTTCGAGTGATCGCCGATCAGGCTGTCGACCTCAGCCGGACGGACCAGGTCGCTTGAGTGGCGCACGTGTCGCTCGACGTCGACACCGGCGTGGTCGAAGGCGATCTGCAGGCAGTCGCGGACGGAGTGCGCCACGCCCGTCGCGATCACGAAGTCCTCGGGCTCGTCCTGCTGGAGCATCAGCCACATCGCCTCGACGTAGTCCTTGGCGTAGCCCCAGTCGCGCTCGGCGTCGACGTTGCCGAGCTGGAGCTCGTCGATTAGACCGAGCTTGATCGCGGCGGCGTGCCAGGTGATCTTGCGCGTCACGAACTCGAGGCCCCGGCGCGGCGACTCGTGGTTGAAGAGGATCCCGCTCGTCGCGTGCAGGCCGTAGCTCTCTCGGTAGTTCACCGTGATGTGGTGCGCGTAGACCTTCGCGACCCCGTAGGGCGAGCGCGGGTAGAAGGGGGTCAGCTCCGTTTGCGGGACCTCGCGGACCTTGCCGAACATCTCGCTCGATGAGGCCTGGTAGAAGCGCGCCTCCGGGCAGACTTCGCGAATCGCCTCGAGGATCCGCGTCACGCCGACTCCGGTGAACTCGGCGGTCAGCGTCGGCTGGACCCACGAGACGGCCACGAACGACATCGCCGCGAGGTTGTAGATCTCGTCGGGACTGCTCTCGCGCAGCGTGTCGACGAGCGAGCGCTGGTCGAGCAGGTCGCCCTGGTGCAGAGTGATCCGGTCGCGCAGATGCTCGATGCGGTCGAAGCGCTCGGTTGAGGAGCGGCGCACCATCCCGTGTACCTCGTAGCCCTTCTCGAGCAGGAGCTCGGCGAGGTAGGAGCCGTCCTGCCCGGTGACCCCGGTGATCAGCGCCGAGCGCTTCGTCAAGTCGTCACCACCTCCCGCTCGCGCAGCCACCGAACGGTCGCCGCGATCCCGTCGCTCAGCTCAATCTCGGCCTGCCAGCCGAGCAGCCGCCGAGCCTTCTCAACCGACGGCCAGCGCCGCTGGACGTCGACGGGGAAGCTTGGCAGATGCTCGAGCGCGAAATCGGCCTCGTCTTCGCCGCAGGCCGTCCAGATGACGCGTGCGATCTCCGCGACGGTCAGCTCCTGTGCGGCCGAGATGTTGAAGTCCTCGTTGAGCGCCGCCTCGGAGCGCATCGCGCAGACCACGCCGGCTGCGATGTCGTCGACGTGGGTCAGCGTCCGCGTCTGCTCGCCCGAGCCGAAGATCGCGAGCGGCCGCTGGCCGCTGAGGACCTTGCGGATCAGGTCGGGGACGGCGTGGGCGATGCCGGGTTCGTCGGTCGGGACCTCGCCCGGGCCGTAGGCGTTGAACGGGCGGCAGATCGTGTAGGGCAGGCCGAACTGCTCGTGGGCGGCGCGGCAGTAGACCTCGCCGGTGAGCTTCGAGAAGCCGTAGGCCGAGCGCGGCGGCAGGCAGTCGTGGATGTGCTCCTCGGGCGTCGGGAAGACTTCGGCGCGCTCGAAGACCATCGAGCTCGAGATGTAGACGAAGCGCTCGACGCCCTCCTCGAGCACGGCGCCGATGACGCCGTTGTAGAGGGCGTTGTTGACCTCCGTCAGCGTGTAGGGGAGGCGGTGGAAGTTGGCGATCCCGCCGACGATCGCCGCGCAATGGATGACGTGGGTGGCGCCGGCCACGGCGGCCCGTGCCACGGCGGCGTCGCGCAGGTCGCCGGTGTGGACCTCGGCTGCCTCGCGGATCCAGCGCGGCGCCTCGCGCTCGTCCGAGACCCGCACTTCGTAGTCCGGGTCGCAGACCAGGCGGCGAACGATCGCCTGGCCGATCATCCCCGCTCCGCCGGTGACGAGCACGCGGTTCACGCGGGCGTGATCTCGGAGGCGTAGGCGTACAGCTGCCCCGACCCCCAGCAGTTCCAGGGATCGGCGATCAGGCACTCGCCGCCCGCGCTAGCCGCGATCGCCGCGAGTGTCTCG
>DATGHN010000087.1:0-7301 GCA_035308005.1 Solirubrobacteraceae bacterium | reverse complement strand
CGCGTCGACATGTCGATGCCGTAATGGCAGGGATGCTTGATCGGCGGCGCCGCGATCCGCAGGTGGATCTCCGAGGCGCCCGCGGAGCGGAGCATCGCGACGATCTGGGCGGTCGTGTTCCCGCGCACGATCGAGTCGTCGACGACGACCAGCCGCTTGCCGGCGACGACCTCGGGGATCGGGTTGAACTTCAGCCGCAGGCCGTGCTTGCGGAGCTCCTGGCCGGGCTGGATGAAGGTCCGGTGCACGTAGCGGTTCTTGACGAAGCCGTCGTCCTGCGGCAGCCCGCTCGCGCGCGCGTAGCCCCGCGCCGCGGGGTTGCCGGAGTCGGGCACGGGGATCACGAGGTCGGCCTCGACCGGCGCCTCGCGGGCGAGGATCTCGCCCATCCGGCCGCGCGCCGCCTGCAGGGTGCTGCCGTCCATCCGCGAGTCCGGCCGCGCGAAGTAGATGTGCTCGAAGACGCAGAAGGCCTCGCGCGCGCCCTCGACGACCTGGATCGAATCGAGGCCGTTCTCGCCGATCGAGACCATCTCGCCGGGACGCACGTCGCGCTCGTAGGTGGCGCCGATGATGTCGAGGGCGCAGGATTCGCTGGCCACGCACCAGCGCGGCGCGTCCTCGGGCACAAGCGGCGCCACGCGGCCGAGCACGAGCGGGCGGATGCCGGCCGGGTCGCGGAAGGCTACGACGCGGTCCTTGGTCATCAGCACGGTCGAGAAGGCGCCCTGCATGCGCGGCAGCACCGCGGCGACGGCGTCCTCGATGCGCTCCGCCGGGTGGCTGGCGATCAGTGCGGCGATGATCTCCGAGTCAGACGTCGAGGCGAACTCGACGCCCGCGGCGCGAAGCTCGGAGTGCAACTCGACCGCGTTGATCAGGTTGCCGTTGTGGGCGAGGGCGACCTCGCGGCGGTTGCCGCCGATCCCGGCGGCGCGCTGCACGGGCTGCGAGTTGGCCCAGGCGTTCGAGCCGGTCGTCGAATAACGGACGTGGCCGATCGCCAGCTCGCCGCCGAGCGACGCGATCGAGTGCTCGGTGAAGACCTGGCTGACGAGACCGAGCTCGCGCAGGGTCATGATGTTGCCGCCGCGGTCGGCGGCGGCTATTCCCGCCGACTCCTGGCCGCGGTGCTGAAGCGCGTATAGCGCGAAGAAGGCAAGGCGCGACACAGCGTGCCCCGGCGCGTAGACGCCGAAGACGCCACATTCATCCCGCGGGCCCTCCCGGGGATCTGCGCTGCTTGACGATGCGAGCATCAGAGGGGATCGCCACCGCGGAAGGCGACCGAACCGCCGCAGCGAGCATCGATTTTATCAATGCCCGGCGACCGTCCTAAACGGCCGGATCCGCGAGGCTCAGTCAAACAGCGCACGCAGCGCCCCGTGGGCCTCGCGCATCCGCTCGAGCGAGAGCTCGATGCGCGCCTCGCCGGCCCAGATCGTCAGCCGCGCTCCGCTGACCGATCCGACGATTCGCACGGCCACGCCGTCGCCGCCGAGGGCTCGTAGCGCGGCTTCGCCGCCGCTGACCACAAACCCACCCCCACCCTCACCAAAAAGCGCCCGAAGCGGCTTTACGGTGTCATCGAGCGCGACCTCTGCACCGAGCCCGCCCGCCAGGCAGCACTCGGCGAGCGCCACGGCGAGGCCGCCTTCGGCAATGTCGTGGGCGCTTGCGAGCGAACCGCTGCGGACGGCGTCGCGCACGACGCCCTGCGCTGCGAGGACGCGCCGGATATCGAGCTCCCCCAGCGAGGTGGGCAGCTCGCGGCCGCCGAGGCGCGCGAGCTCCGATCCGGCGATCTCGGGGGCGAACGGGCCGACGAGCGCGATTCGATCCCCCTCCGCCCGAAAGCCGAGCGCCCCGGCGCGGCGCACGTCGGGCAGCTCCCCGACCAGCCCGATCACGGGCGTCGGGTAGATCGGGCCCTCCGCGCCCTCGTTGTAAAGGGACACGTTGCCGCCGACGACCGGCACGCCGATCGCCCGGCAGGCGTCGGCGAGCCCGCGCACGGACTCAGTCAGCTGCCACGCGATGTGCGGCTTCTCGGGATTGCCGAAGTTCAGGCAGTTGGTCAGGCCGAGCGGCTCAGCACCCGCGCAGGCGAGGTTCGCCGCGCACTCGAGGACGGCCTCGATCGTCCCCCGGTAGGGGTCGGCCGCGACGCGCCGCCCGTTGCCGTCGATCGCGATCGCGATCCCGGGCCGCTCCTCGCCGCGTGCCGGCAGCGCCAGCACCGCGGCGTCGCTCTGGCCCGGGCGGCGCACCGTCCGCGACTGAACGACCGGGTCGTACTGCTCAAAAAGCGGCAGGCGATCGGCGATGTTCGGCGAACGAAGCAGCGCAAGCAGCGTCTCGCCGGGATCCTCCTCGCCCGAGGAGTCAAGGACGCGCCGCGGCGCGGCGTAGATCGCCTCGGTGGGCGCCTGCGGTTCGAGGTCATAGAGGGGGCAGTCGTCGACGAGCGCCGCGACGGGCATCTCGCCGACCGTCTGCTCGCCGTCGAGCACCCGCACGAGGCCGCTCGCGGTGACCTCGCCGATCACGCTCGCCGCGGTCTCCCAGTGCTCGCAGACCGCGAGCACGGCGTCGAGCGAGTCGGGCTCGATGACGCAGAGCATCCGCTCCTGGGACTCAGAGACCATGATCTCGAAGGGCTCCATCCCCTCCTCGCGAAGCGGCACGCGGGCGACGTCGATGTCGACGCCGACGCCACCCTTGCTCGCCATCTCCGCGGCCGCTGAGGTGAGCCCTGCCGCGCCGAGGTCCTGGAGGGCGACCAGGAGCCCGCGCTCGAGCAGGTCGAGCGAGCACAGCATCAGCTTTTTCTCGGCGAAGGGGTCGCCGATCTGGACGCTCGGCCGCTTGGTCTCATCGCCCTCGCCGAGCTCGGCTGAGGCGAGCACCGACGCCCCGCCGATCCCGTCGCGCCCGGTCGAGGCGCCGAAGAGGACCAGCAGGTTCCCCGGGCCGGAGGCTGCCGAGCGGATCAGCCGCTCGGTCTCGATCAGCCCCACGCACATCGCGTTGATCAGGCAGTTGTGTTCGTAAGGCCCTTCGAAGTAGACCTCGCCACCGACGGTCGGCACGCCGATCGAGTTGCCGTAGTGGCCGATGCCGGCGACCGCATGCTCGAGCAGATAGCGCGAGCGCTCGCTGTCGAGCTCGCCGAAGCGCAGCGAGTCGAGCACGGCGATCGGCTGTGCGCCGACGGCGAAGATGTCGCGCAGGATCCCGCCGACACCCGTTGCGGCGCCCTGGAAGGGCTCGACGGCGCTTGGGTGGTTGTGTGACTCGACTTTGAAGGCGACCGCGAGACCGCCGCCGACGTCGACCGCCCCGGCGTTCTCTCCGGGCCCGAGCACGAGCCGCCCGCCCGAGCTCGGCAAGGTCCGCAGCAGCTTCTTTGAGTGCTTGTAGGAGCAGTGCTCGGACCACAGCAGCGAGAACATCGCGAGCTCGACCTCGTTTGGCGCGCGCCCGCCGAGGCTTTCGATCACGAGCTCGTACTCGTCCTGCGTGAGGCCGAGCGCGATCGCCTGCTCGACCCCCGGTAGCGAACCCACGGCGCTCACGCGGCCGCGACCGCAGCGAGCGAAGCGAACAGCGATAGCCCGTCGGTCGAGCCCGTCAGCTCATCGACGGCATGCTCGGGGTGCGGCATCAGCCCGAACACGTTTCGGGCCTCGTTGACGATCCCGGCGATGTCATCGAGTGACCCGTTCGGGTTCTGCCCGGGCGCGTAGCTCAGTACGACCTGTCCCGCGGCGTGAAGCCGGGCGAGCGTCGCGCGCGGTGCGAAGTAGCGCCCGGTCGTGTGCTTGACGGGGATCGACAGCTCGGCGCCCGGCGTTAGGCCGGAGGTGAACGCGGTCGGCTCGCCGAGGACGCGCACGCGCACCTGGCGGAAGACGAAGCGCCGCGAGATGTTCGTCAGCAGCGCTCCGGGCAGAAGCCCCGCCTCGCAGCAGACCTGGAAGCCGTTGCAGATCCCCATCACGTAGCCGCCCTCGTGGGCGAATTCGATGACCTCGGTCATGATGGGTGCGAAACGCGCGATCGCGCCTGCACGCAGATAGTCGCCGTAAGAGAACCCGCCGGGGACGACGATCGCGTCGACTCCAGCGAGGTCGTGGTCGGCGTGCCACAGCTGCACTGCCTCCCCGACTCTGCTGCAGGCGGCGAGGGCGTCTGAGTCGTCACAGCTTCCCGGGAAGGAGATGACTCCGAACTTCATCCGGCGGCGCCGTCGAGGAGCACCTCGTAATCCTCGATCAGCGGGTTGGCGAGCAGCCGCTCGCACATCTCCTCAAGGCGCGCGGGGTCAGAGACCTCGAGCTCGATCAGCCGACCGACGCGGACGTCGCTGACGCCCGCGAAGCCAAGCGCCGGCAGCGCGCGCTCGACAGCCGCGCCCTGGGGATCGAGGATGCCCGCCTTCGGGCGGACGAGCACGCGCGCCTTCACGGCACTGATGGTAGTCGCGCCAGCGGTCAGGCGACCGGCGCGCCGCTGCGGCGAAGCCACTCTTCGAAGGGCTCGCCGACGATCTGCACGTAGGCCTCGCGGTAACGCGCCTGCGTGCTGGCGATGACGTCGTCGGGGATCGCGGGAGCGGGCGGGCGACGATCCCAGCCGCTCGCGGTCGCCCAGTCGCGCACGCCTTGCTTGTCGAAGCTCGGTTGCGAGCGACCCGGCTCGTACCCCTCGGCCGGCCAGAAGCGCGAGGAGTCGGGCGTCAGCACCTCATCGCCGAGCACGAGCTCGCCGTCGCTCGCCAGCCCGAACTCGAACTTCGTGTCGGCGAGGATGATCCCGTGCTCGCGGGCGTGGTCGGCGGCGCGCTGATAGACCGCGATCGAGGCGTCGCGGACGCGCTCGGTGAGCCCGCGGTCGCCGATCGCGCGGACGGCTCCTTCGAAGTCGATGTTCTCGTCGTGGTCGCCGATCTCGGCCTTTGTGGCGGGCGTGAAGAGCGGCTCGGGCAGGCGCTCGGACTCGCGCAGGCCGTCGGGCAGCGCGATCCCGCAGACGGCGCCGCTTGAGCGGTAGTCGTTCCAGCCGGACCCAGAGAGGTAGCCGCGGACGACGCACTCGATCGGGAGCATTTCGAGGCGCGTGACGACCATCGAGCGTCCGCGCACATCGTCCGGGACCTCGTCGGTCGCCGACAGGAGGTGGTTTCGCACGATGCCGGAGGTCAGGCCGAACCAGAAAACCGACATCCCCGTCAGCACCTGTCCCTTTCCCGGGATCTCCGTCGGATGTACCGAGTCGTAGGTCGAGATCCGGTCCGAGGCGACCATCAGCAGCCGGCCGTCGCCGAGGTCGTAGTTGTCTCGGACCTTGCCGGAGCCCAGGAGGGTCAGATCAGCGAGGGCGGGCATCGCCTTGGAATCTATAACGAAGGGAGGCGGCTTGAGAAAGCGCGACCCCCAGCTCGCGGACGCGGCAGCCAAGCACGGCCTCGCCGTCGCCGCTCCCCGCTAGCGCGGCGCGATCGCGTCGAGTCGCGCGACGACCTCGCCCGCGTGACTAGTCAGGGAGCCGTAGTCGAATAGCTCGTCGAGATCGAGACCCGCCGCCCGCTGGTCGGCCTCGAGCAAGCCGCGCAACGGCGTCCGCTCCGACCACGCCCGCTGGGCGAGCTGCTGCGCAACGCGGTAGGCGTCATCGCGCGAACTTCCCGCCGCGACGAGCGCGAGCATCAGCTTGCCCGAGAAGAGCGCCCCGTGGGTCAGCTCGAGGTTCTCGCGCATTCGCGCCGCGTCGACCTCGAGCCCGCGCACGAGGCCGATCGCGAGATGCTGGAGGTAGTCGATCAGGATCGTCGAGTCGGGCAGGATCACGCGCTCCGCCCCGGAGTGGGAGATGTCGCGCTCGTGCCAGAGTGCGACGTCCTCGAGGCCGGCCTGGGCGTTCGCGCGCAGAACGCGCGCGAGGCCGCAGATGCGCTCGCTGCGGATCGGGTTGCGCTTGTGCGGCATCGACGATGAGCCCTTCTGCTGACCAGTCGCGAACGGCTCCAGCGCCTCGAGCACCTCGGTGCGCTGGAGGTGGCGAATCTCGGTCGCCAGCCGCTCGAGCCCGGCGCCCGCGAGGGCGATCGCCGAGAGGAGCGCCGCGTGGCGGTCGCGGGCGACGACCTGGGTCGCGACATCCTCGCGGCGCAGCGCAAGCCGCCCGAGGACGCGCTCCTCAAACTCGGGCGAGGTCGCCGAGTAGCCGCCGACCGTCCCCGAGAACTTGCCGACCGCCACCCCGTCGAAGGCGGCGGCGAGACGCTCGGCGTTTCGGTGCGCCTCGAACGCGAAGCCGGCGAGCTTCAGTCCGAACGTCGTCGGCTCGGCGTGGATGCCGTGCGTGCGCCCGACGCACAGCGTCGCCGCGTGCTCGCGGGCGCGCTCAGCGAGCGCCGCGACGAGTTCGCGCGCGCCGGCGACGACGATCTCCCCGGCGTCGCGCAGCTGCAGCGCGAGGGCGGTGTCGAGGACGTCAGAGGAAGTCAGCCCGTAGTGGATCCAGCGACCCGCCTCCTCCGCCGAGGACGACAGCACGTCGACGAACGCCGCCACGTCGTGGTCTGTGACCTTCTCGCGCTCGCTGACGGCCTCGACCGTGAACGTAGCGGCGCGAATCGCCGCGAGCTCCTCCTCGCTCGGGCCCGCCATCTCCTCGCAGGCCGCGACCTCGACGATCCGCCAGCGCTCCATGCGCGCCGCGTCGGTCCAGAGGGCCCCCATCTGCGCACGTGTGTAGCGGCGGATCACTCCCCGATTATCCCGTCCGCCGTGCGAGGATGGCAGCGTGGCTCAAGAACCGGTGACACTTGAGACCGAGCGTCTGCGACTGCGCCCCTGGCGCGAACAGGATCGACCGCCGTTTGCCGCGCTGAACGCCGACGCCGCGGTCATGGAGTGGTTTCCGTTTCGCCTCGACGCCACCCAGTCGGACACGCTCGCCTTCCTGATCGAACAGCGCATGGCAGACAACGGCTGGGGCATGTGGGCGGTCGAGGTCCCGGGGGTCGCCGACTTCATCGGCTTCGTCGGCCTCAACGACGCCAGCGAGCAGGTCGGCTACCAGGCGATCGAGGTCGGCTGGCGCCTCGCCCGCGAGTACTGGGGCCAGGGCTATGCGCCCGAGGCCGCGATCGCCTCGCTCGCCTTCGGCTTCGACGTCCTCGAGCTCCACGAGATCGTTGCCTTCACACCCACCGGCAACCTCAAGTCGCGCCGTGTGATGGAGAAGATCGGGATGACCCACGACGGCGTGCGCGACTTCGATCACCCTCGCGT
>DATGHN010000086.1:0-3873 GCA_035308005.1 Solirubrobacteraceae bacterium | reverse complement strand
CTCGTCTTCCAGGACACCACGCTCGACACGTATCTGACCGCGGAGCAGAACATGCGTCTGCACGCCGAGCTCTATGGCGTGCCGCGCGAGCTGATCGCGCCGCGCATGCGTCAGGTGCTCGAGATGGTCGGGCTGTGGGAGCGCCGCGCGAGCGCCGTCGCGACCTACTCGGGCGGCATGAAGCGCCGCCTCGAGATCGCGCGCGGCCTGATGCACTCGCCGCGAGTTCTTTTCCTCGACGAACCGACGGTGGGCCTTGACCCGCAGACGCGCAGCTCGATCTGGACCTACATCCGCGAGCTCAAGGGATCCGAGGACATCACGATCTTTCTGACGACGCATTACATGGACGAGGCCGAGTACTGCGATCGCATTGCGATCATGGACAAGGGCGTGATCGTCGTTCTCGACACGCCGAGCGCGCTCAAGGCGTCGGTCGGCCGCGACCGCGTGATGCTCCAGACCGACGACGATGCCGCCGCGATCGCCGAGATCGAGGCGCGCTTCGGGCTGACCGCGACGGTCTCCGAGGGTTCCGTGACGCTCGGCGTCAGCGAGGGCGAGCTGTTCGTGCCACGCCTGTTCGCCGAGCTGACCGTCCCGATTCGCTCGGTCAGCGTCTCGCGGCCCTCACTCGACGACGTCTTCATGTCCTACACGGGCACGACCATCCGCGACGCCGAGGCGACGTCGCTTGACCGCAATCGCGCGACCGTGAACGCGTTTCGGCGGAGAAGCTGATGGCGGCAACGACGACGGACCCGGCCGCGGCCCCGGTGCACCTGCCACCGGCGGCCGTTCACGTTCCCCCCGGCAGCATCCACGGCGACCTGCGCGCGGTCAAGATCGTCTGGGAGCGCGAGATGATCCGCTTCACCAAGGACCGGCTGCGGATTGTCACCGCGCTCGTCCAGCCGATCCTCTTTTTGTTCGTCCTCGGCAGCGGGCTCTCGCATCTGGCGAGCCACGGCACCCACGGCGTCGATCTTCGGACCTTCGTCTACCCCGGCGTGCTGTGCATGGCCGTGCTCTTCACGGCGATGTTCTCGGCCGCCTCGATCGTCTGGGACCGCGAGTTCGGCTTCCTTCGCGAGATGATGGTCGCGCCGGTCCGCCGCAGCTCGCTCGTGCTCGGCAAATGCCTCGGCGGGGCGACCGTGGCCTCCGTCCAGGGGGTGATCGTGATCGCGCTGGCGGGCCTCGTCGGCGTCCCCTACGCGCCTGTGCTGCTGATCGAGGTGTTCGCCCTGCAGCTGACGCTCGCGTTTGCGATCACGGCGTTCGGCGTCATGGTCGCCGCGCGGATCAACCAGATCCAGTCGTTCATGGCGATCACCCAGATGGTGATGATGCCGATGTACTTCCTCTCGGGCGCGATCTTCCCGGTCTCCGGCCTGCCGGCCTGGCTGACGGTGCTCAATCGCCTGGACCCGATGACCTATGCGGTCGACCCGATGCGCCGGGTCGTCTTCGACCACCTCCACATCAGCGCCGCCGCGCGCCGCGCGCTCGACCCCGGACTGACGTGGTGGGGCTGGCGAGTGCCGAGCCTCGTCGAGGTCGCGGTCGTGGCCGCGATCGGGCTCGTCTGCCTGGCCATCGGGGTCGTTGAGTTCAACGGCCGCGAGTAGCGGCCGCCCCAGGCGCGAAGCCAACTGACGCCCCGCGGCACGCGATCGTGCAGAATGCCGCGCGGGCATGCTGCTGCTGCTGTTCTTCGCGGTGGTCGTGGGGGCCGGCACCGCCGTGTCCCCGTGCGTGCTCCCGGTCCTTCCGGCGGTGCTCTCGGCGAGCGGATCCGGCGGTCGGCGGCGGCCGCTCGGGATCGTGCTCGGGCTGACTACGACGTTCGCGGTCACGGTCATCGGGCTCTCGAAGGTCATCAGCGGGATCGGTCTCGGCTCCGACCCGCTCCGCGACGTCGCGATCGCGGTGCTCGCGATCTTTGGCGTCGCGCTCCTCGTGCCGCAGCTCGCAGCGCGCCTTGAGCGCCCGCTCGCCGCGTTTTCGCGACTCGGTCCACGCTCGCGCGGCGACGGATTCGTCTCCGGACTCCTCGTCGGGGCGGCGCTCGGCTTTGTCTACACGCCCTGCGCCGGGCCGATCCTGACTGCCGTCATCACCGTCAGCGCGGCGACCGGCCGCACGGTGGCGGTCGGCATCGCCTACGCCGCCGGCACCGGCCTGATGCTGCTCGCCCTCGCGCTCGGTGGCCGGCGGATCCTCGAGCGACTCCGCGGTACCGGGCGAGCCATCGCGATCCAGCGCGCGCTCGGTGTGGTCCTCGTCGCAACGGCGATCGTGCTCGTGACCAACCTCGACGTCAAACTCAACGAGTGGATCGCCGACCACATTCCGAGCGTCAACATCGCAGCTTTCGTCGACAACTCAAAGGCAGTCAAGACGCGCCTGAAGGACGTGCGCAACAGCAAGTCCCGCTTCACCCCGCGGGCGTCGCAGAGTGCCCTGCTCCCCGGCGTCGCGGAGCCGATGCTGTACCCCTACGGACAGGCCCCCAACTTCGTCGGCACCGAGCGCTGGTTCAACACACCAGGCGGGCGGTCGCTGACGATCGCCGGCCTGCACGGCCGCGTCGTGCTGATCGACTTCTGGACCTACACCTGCATCAACTGCATTCGCACGCTTCCCTACCTGGAGGCCTGGGACCACCGCTATCGCAGCAAGGGCTTGACGATCGTCGGCATCGAGGCGCCCGAGTTTCCGTTCGAGCGCGACGCCGGCAACGTGCTCAACGCGATCCACCAGTTCGGCATCCACTATCCGGTCGTCCAGGACAACAACCTCGACACCTGGAACGTGTGGGGCAACAACGCTTGGCCCGCCGACTATCTGATCGACTCCAAGGGCGAGGTCCGCTACGTCTCGATCGGCGAGGGCGGCTACTCGACGACGGAGGACGCGATTCGCGAGCTGCTCGCCCAGGCCGGTGCCCGTGGGCTTGGCTCCGCGGCCCAGGCGCACGGCGTGATCGTCCCCTCGTCGCTGGCGACGCCCGAGACCTACCTCGGCACCGCGCGCGCAAGTGGCTGGCAGCCGGGAACGCCGCGGTCCGGCACACACACCTACCCGCTGCCGACGAGCCCGCTCGGCATCAGCCGCTTCGCCTACGCCGGAACCTGGTCGATCGCCTCACAGCAGGCGCTCGCACTCGCCGACGCCCAGATCTACGCCGAGGTGCAGGCCAAGAACGTCTACATCGTCCTCTCGCCCCCCGCCCACGGCAGCGGCCACGTCGCGGTGACCGTCGACGGGAAGCCGACGCATACGATCTCGGTCACCGGCCAGAAGCTCTACGCCGTCGCGTCCTTCTCAACCGACTCGCGCCATCTGATCGGGCTGCGCTTCTCGCCCGGCACGAGCGGCTACTCGTTCACGTTCGGCTAACGCGGCCAGATCGCGTCGGCGGCGGCGACGAGCGTCGCGAGCTTGCGCCACTGCACATCCTCGCTGAGCTCGTTGCCGTGGTAGGTCGAGGCGAAGCCGCACTGCGGAGAGATCGCGAGGCGCTCGGTGTCGAGGAACTTCGACGCCTCCTCGATCGCGCGGACGAGCTCATCGACCGTCTCGACGCGCTCCTTCTTGCTGCTGAGGATGCCCATCACGACGACCGGCCCGTCGGGTACGTGGCGCAGCGCGGAGTAGTCGCCCTCGCGCGCGGTGTCCTCCCATTCCATCAGGAAGACGTCGTAGGGGAGCTCGTTGAACATCCGCTCGGCATAGGCGTCCATCGGGCCGTTGTAGATCCACTTCGACTTGTGGTTGCCGCGGCAGAGATGGAGCGCCGTGCGCACGCCGTCGGGGATTCCCTCGAGCACCTTCCTGTCGGCTTCGATCAGCCGGTCGAGCAGCCAC
>DATGHN010000085.1:0-8052 GCA_035308005.1 Solirubrobacteraceae bacterium | reverse complement strand
GAGCTACTCGGCCTGGTATGAGGCCTACCCCGAGCCCCTCCAGCCCGTCCGCCTGACGGTCGCCGCCGGGGACTCGCTCACGGCGACGGTCTCGATCGATGCCGGCGGCCGTCCTCGCGTCGCCCTTCGCGACCTGACGAGTGGTCACGCGATCGCCAAGCCACTCGCCGGCATTCGCGTGAAGCCGCTCGCGACCGACTCGGCCGAGTGGATCGTCGAGGGGCCGGCTCGTGGCGAGTCGCTCGCCGACTTCGGGAGCGTGACCTTCACCAACGCGACGGCGACCGAGTCAGCGACCGCGGCGACCCACACAGGCCCCGTGGACGATCCCGCCTGGGACTACAGCGAGCCGGATGTGATCGCCCTTCAGGACAGCGGCGTCCATCAGTCCGACGTCGCCGCATCGGCGGCGCCCGGTCCGCTGGGCCCCGCCGGCGACAGCTTCACGGTGAGCTACGGCGCCGGCGCTTCGTGAGCCAGTGAAGGCAGCGGCCGGCGCGTAAAGGCCGCCGCATCCCGTCGAGGGAGCGACGGCCGATACGCGTGACCGGTTAGCCGAGGATGTTGCCGCCGGGCGTGCCGTTGGCGAGATCGTTGTTGAGCGGCGTGTTCGAATCGATCCACGAGCCATTGCTGGTCGTCGTGTAAACGAAGTCGTAGTTGGTCACGCCGGGATAGCTCGACCCCGGGAAGAACGCCTGCTGGAATGCGGCGTTGCCCGCGTCATTTGAGGACGTCGTCCCTGACGTCTGCGGCGCGCAGCCGGTGCAGGAGGCGTTCGGATCGAAATCGGCCGACTGCCCTGCGCCGGGAGCGGCCACCGTCCACGACTCGGTGCCGTCGAAGTTGCCGTTTACGCCACCGGACTGGGGGTCCGCCGAACACGAGAGCGGATTCGGCTGAGCCACACCGGCAACAGTCACGAAGGTGCCCTTCACCGTCTCAAAGACAGTGAAGCTGCCGTCGGCCTGCGGCTCGACCACGAACGTGCGGTTGTAGGTGTCGGTCGCCCAAGTGTTACCGCAGTCGCCGCTGTCGGGCCCGACGCTGTCGGCGAAGGAGAAGACCAGCGGCGAGTTGACGCCAGAAGCACCCGGCGTGCCGCCATTGCCCTGCAGACCCTGCAGACCCTGTTGGCCCTGGACGCCCTGAGCTCCCTGCGGACCCTGCTGGCCCGGTGCACCCTGCTCGCCCTGCTGGCCGGGCACGCCCTGCGGTCCCTGCGCTCCGGCCGCTCCGGCGGGGCCGTGCGTCCCTCGCGGGCCGCGCACGTCCTTGGCGATCTGCGCCAGCACGCTTGGCTTGATCTGATTCGTCGAGGTGATGATGTAGGTCGTTGCCGCGTATGCGCCGCCGCCCGCAAGGGCAAAGAACAGCGCGGTCGCAGCAAGCGCCCCGGAAATGGATGGCTTGCGCCTCAAGGCGACTCCTTTCGCATTTTTTGCACACGCCCAGAGGCCCCCGCACTCCCGGCTGCCCAACTAACGAGCGAGATCTCCGGGTACGCAGGGCGCTTTTCTCACCCCGTCCGAACTCAGACAGTCAGCGCGGCGTGGGCGCAAGCGTGCTTGGCGAGCTCAGCGCGTGGTGGCGGGCCACCAGCCCGCCGCCAGGTCCACGATCGTCCGCACGAGCACGCCGAGGTCACTCTCCCCGTCGACGGTCGCGGCCGCTTTCTCGGCAAACGCCTGGCTGCGGCCCTCGAGCAGGCGCTCGAGCACCTCAGGCGACTGATCGAGCCACGGCCGATCCGTTCCCGCTATCCGCCGCCTGAGGACGCCGAGGCTGACGCGAAGGTAGACCGCGCGTCCCGCTGTCTGCATTTGCGCGAGGCTCGCCGGATCGTCAAACGTGCTGGCGGCGAGGCTTGCGACCAGCGGCGGGGCGTGCTCGAACAGCTGCTGCGCGACGATCCGCTCGTCGGCATGGACTCCGCTCCCGCCTCGATCTGCGAGCTCGCGAGCACTTCGCCCGGTGATCCGCGCCAGCTCGCTGTCGTTGTCGAGGTACGGCCAGCCGAGTGCCGACGCGACAGCCTGTCCGACCGTCGACTTGCCGGCGCCCATCGCGCCCACAATCCACAACCGCGCCGGTACAGGCGGCTGCGCCGACACGGCCGGGCGGCTTGCGCTCGGCTCGTCAGTCGGTCGTGATCTCGACCTTGTCCCGGTAGAAGGCCACGTAACCCTCGATATCCGCGACCGGCTCGTAGGGCGTGCGGTATTCCCAGACCGCATTCTCGAGCGTTCCGTCGTCGGTGACGATGCTGTAGTAGCTGGCATCGCCCTTATAAGGGCAGTAGCTCGCGTGATCGGTCCGCTCCAGAGCGGACGGATCAACATCGGCAAGCGGGATGTAGTGCGACGGCGGATAGTCGGCCTCGCGGAGCGTCAGCGCCGCCGCCGTGTCCGCGATCTTGCGTCCGCCGACGCTGACCACGACGCGCCCCGGAGTGGGCTCGATCGTAATCGGGTGGTCGGGGCCCGGCTGCAGAATCGTCTTCTCGCTCACTGCGGCTCCTTCGGACGAGGGGATGGCGCGCTTCACACTATCGAGCGGCCTTTGCGGGCCCGGAAAGCACTGGCGGTTAGTCCCAGACCTGCCAAGGGCAAGCACCTAGGCCGATTGGCTGAGCGCCGGCGCGGTGACTGAGGGAATCGTCACCGTGACGGACAGACCGCCCGCTTCGCGGGGGTGGGCGGCGGCGGTTCCGCCGTGGATCGCCGCGATCGAGGCGACGATCGCGAGACCGAGCCCGAACCCGTCGTGAGACGTGCGGTCGTTGAGGCGCTGGAACGGCTGGAAGATGCGCGCGGCGTCCGCCCTGCTGATGACCGGGCCGCTGTTGGTGACCGTCAGCTGGCTGATGCCGCCCGCGGAGCTCGTGTCGATCCAGATGTCGTCAGCGGCGGTGGTGTAGCGGAGCGCATTGTCGACCAGGTTTGCGACGAGGCGTTCGGCGAGCAGCGGATCGCCGGCGATGAGAGCGGACTCGAGTGTCGCGTGTATGCGACCGTCGACGGGGACGGCGCTGTCGAGAACGTCTTCCGTGATGGTCGCCAGGTCGACCTCGTCGCGGACGGTGAGTCCGCGCTCGTTGCGCGCGAGGATCAGCAGTGCGCCGATGAGCTTCTCGGCGTGATCCACCGCGGCGCGGATGTCCGCCGCCATTGCGCGCAGGTCGGCCTCTGTGCTGTCGGGGTGGTCCAGCACGACGTCGATCGTGGCGCGCATCACAGTGAGCGGCGTGCGCAGTTCATGGGAGGCGTTGGCAATGAAGCGCTGCTGGCTCTCGAAGGCTGCCTGCAGCCGAGCGAGCATCTCGTCGAACGTCTCAGCCAGTTCACGCAGTTCGTCGCGGGGGCCGCTCAGCGCGACCCGCGCAGCGAGGTTCCGCTCCGAGGCGGCGCGGGCGGCAGCGGTGATCCGGTGTAGCGGACGCAGTGCCCGCCCGGAGAAGACCCAGCCGAGAATTGCTGCGAGGGCGATGACCACGGCCAACGTGATCAGCGAGTAAGCGAGTAGATGCGACAGGGTCAGCGCGCGCTGTTTTTGCGCGCCAAGAGCCTGGAAGATGCACTGCCCGATGGCGACCTTGTCGGGATGAGCGGTTCCCTGCGCAGCCGCACACGGCCGGCCGATGCTGGGCGGAATGGCGCCCCGGCCCGACGGCCGCGTAGGGCGCGGCGATCCCTGCTGGGCCACGAGGATGTAGCTGACCGCGACGACGATCGCACCGCACACGGCGAAGAGGCCGGTGTACAGAAGGGTCAGCCGGGCCCGGACGGTCGGCCGCGGGCGCCTCACATCCGGTAACCCTTGCCGACCACGGTTTCGATCAGCGGCGGGGCGCCAAGCTTCCGCCGCAGCCGAGTCATCGTCACGGCGACGATGTTGCTGAACGGATCGGCATTGACGTCCCACACGTGCTCGAGCAGCTCCTCCGCGCTGACCAGCGCGCCGTCGGCGGCCAGCAGCATCTCGAGGACGCCGAACTCCTTTCGCGTCAGAGACAGCGAGCGCGAACCGCGGCTGACTCGATGCCGCGCGCGATCCACGGCGAGGTCGCCGCGGCGCAGCACAGGCGGCGCAGACGACGCGCGGCGGGAGAGCGCCCGCACGCGGGCAACGAGCTCCGCGAAGGCAAAGGGCTTGCCGAGGTAGTCATCCGCTCCCAGTTCCAGCCCGTCGACGCGCTCATCGACGCCGGCGGCCGCGGTGAGCATCAGGATGCGAGGGCCTGAGCCGGCCAACACCCGGCACACCCGGTCTCCGTGAACGACCGGGAGATCGCGGTCGAGCACGATCACGTCGTAGGTCGTCTGCGCGGCCGCGTCCAGCGCGGCGCCGCCGTCGTTGACGGCGTCCACCGCCATACCGGCCTGACGCAGCCCCTCAGCGATTCGCCCGGCAAGGGTCGCGTGGTCCTCAACCACCAACACCCGCATCCCACCAGTATGCGCCGGGCGCCATGACATCCATCCAACATCGCCTGTAGCGATGGTGTCACGAGCCCCCGCGTAGAAAACCGCGGCATGAAACCAATCCTCACATTGCCGGCCGTCCGCACCTTGGCGGCCCATGTCGTATGCGGGCCGCCGCGAGCTCGAAGCGCGGCCGCCGTCGCCGCCGTGACGTGCCTACTCGTGCCGGTGGCGGCATTCGGCGCCGGTCGATCGTCAGACGACGCTGTGTCGCGCGGGTCAGTCAATTCCGAGCTGCTCGCCTTCTCGCGCTGCATGCGCTCGCACGGTGTGCCGAATTTCCCCGACCCCCAGCCAAACGTCACCCGCACGAAGTTTCCTAGCGCTCAGCAACTCGGCGTCAGCAGTTCCCGCTATCAGGCTGCGGTGAAGGCTTGCCAGCAGCTGCTTCCCCCCGGCGCCGGTGACCAGTTTTCGCCGGCCGAGGTTCAGCTGATACTCGCCGGCATGCTGAGGTTCAGCGAGTGCATGCGCGCCCACGGCGTCCCCAACTGGCCCGACCCGATCCTCGATTCCCAAGGACGCCCTGTTTTCGATCTCGGTAGAGCCGGTATTACCCGCAGTGAGTCACGTTCGCCGCAGCTCACCGCTCGCATCGGCGAATGTCATCACCTGCTGCCCCGCGCGCTGCCGGGGATACCGGTAGGCGGACCGTAGTCGACGCTCGCGGCGCTCCCCTCTGGCCTTCCTTTCCCCGGCCCGCGCGCTCGGGCCGGGGAACGACTCCCGTGCTTGCCTACGGTGTGATGAGCTCGAACGCTCCGCCGCCCGTCTTTAGACCGTTGCCGTTGCCGGCGACAAACGCCAGCCCGTCGTCGGCGACCACCTTGGACGGGGTCTCGCGCGAGTAGAAATAGAGCGGCTTTCCGTCGTAGGTCACCTGCTCGGTCCCGTCGCTGCGCCGTAACGTCCCGACCTTGCCTGCCGAGAGCGGACTTTCGACGCCCGGCGATCCGTCGGTGAGCACGGGCGGCCAGGCTACCGCGCACGCACCTGTGCATGCGCTCGTCGAGGAGCTGTCCTTGCTGAAGGAGTAGACGGGGTCCGCCTTGATTCCGGCCAGCGTCGAGATCACGGCGGCCAACACCGGCTTGCCCTTGACGGTCAGCTCGGTGAGGATGCCCGGCGACGCGAGCGGATTACCCGCGGGACTCACGACGTACCAGACGCCGTGCCACGGCGGGAGCCCCGGCTCGGCCCATTCCTCGCCTGTGATCTGCCCCGGCGACATGTCGAACATGTACAGCGGGTGGCCGGCGTAGGTCACCTGGTCGCCAATCCCGGTCCGCCTGACGGTTCCGAGCAGCTTGGCGTTGACGCCCGCACCGGCGAGCGGTGCGCCCGTGGTCGTGACGGCGGGCCATTCAGCGCTCTGGTCCCCCGATGGGCCCGTGCAGGCAAGGCCGGAGGGGGGTCCGCCCGGCAGGGTGACCTTCTGGGTCGTGCAGCCGTAGCTGGGCGGCACGTCGCTGGTGATCATGTAAATCGTGTAGCCGAGGTACTTGCCGGAGCCGACCACGAGCATCGGGCCGAGCGGCCCTGAGACGGTCATGATCCTCGTGCCCTTGCTCGCAGGCGCGGCGCCCGCTGCCCCGGGGACCATCACGGCCGTCGCGGCGGCAATCGCCCCCGCTACGGCGATCGCGAGCGCCGCGGCGCGGCGTCCGGATCGAAACGAACCACTACTCATCGCGCATCCTCCTCGGTCGTTGAAGGCCGAAGCTACGCGCGCAACGTTCCGAGATCGTTACGTGAGCGTTCGGCGAGAGGCGGCGCCCGAGCCGTCGCATGCGATCGCGCGGCCCGCCGAAAGCGCAGGGTTCTATTTCTCACCCGCACCGGTGCGCTTTATCACCACGCCGAGCGCACCGAGGCACGTACCGTCAGGGCAGTTAGGTACGTATGCCGGGGGAATGAGGCATAGGAGGCTTCGTTGCGACGCACAATCGCCCTCACGACCATTGCTTTCATCCTGCTGCTCTGCGGAATGGCTGCGCAGGCGATGGCCGACGTCGGCAACGCCGGCGACGATCTGCGCGACGGCTGGTACCCAGACGAGTCCGCACTCACGCCACAGCTAGTGACCGGCGGCACGTTCGGCCAGCTGTGGTCGGCTTCGGTCACCGGGCAGGTGTACGCGCAGCCGCTGCTTTCGAACGGCACGCTGGTGGTCACGACGGAGAGCAACGCCGTCTACGGGCTCGATCCCGCAACCGGCTCGCAGCACTGGTCCGACGCGCTCGCCACGCCGTGGAATCCCGCCGACATCGGCTGCGCTGACATCCAGCCCTCGATCGGCACGACCTCGACGCCGGTAATCGATCCCGCGACGAACACCGTCTACCTCACCTATAAGACCTACCAGTCGGGCACAAGCGGGCCGGCAGCCTGGTACATGGACGCGCTCGACGTAACGACCGGCGCACAGCGGCCCGGCTTTCCGGTGCAGCTAGGCGGGAGCGCCCAGAACGATCCGTCGGCGACGTTCCTGGCCACCGACCAGCAGCAGCGACCCGGGCTGTTGCTCATGGACGGCGTCGTCTACGCCGCATTCGGCAGCCACTGCGACTTCTCCACGTGGCAGGGCTGGGTGTTCGGCGTGTCGACATCGGGCACCGTCACCTCGCGTTGGGTGGACGACCTGCCGGGCGGCAAGGGCGCCGGAATCTGGCAGTCGGGCGTCGGCCTGATGTCCGACGGCGACGGCTCGATCTTCTTCGTGACCGGCAACGGCGACTCGCCGCCGGCGCCAGCAGCTGGCAACGACCTTCCGGCCCAGTTCGGCGACTCGGCGGTGCACCTGCAGGTCCAGCCTGACGGGACGCTCGAGCCGGTCGACTACTTCACGCCATTTGATGCGTCCGAAATCGACTTCTGGGACGAGGACTTCGGGTCTGGTGGCATCGTGGGGCTGCAGGATTCTGACTTTGGGACCGCCGCTCTCCCGCACCTCGCCGTCGCCGTCGGCAAGGAGGGCTACGTGTATCTACTCAATCTCGATTCGCTTGGCGGGTACGACCAGGGGCCGGGCGGCGGCGACGCGGTCGTGCAGCGCCTCGGACCGCGCGTCGGTGTGTGGGGGCGCCCCGGTGTCTGGCCCGGCGACGGTGGCTACGTGTACGTCACGACTTCGGGTGGCCCGCTCGACGTGTACAAGTACGGCCTCTCTGGCACCGGCCAGCCGAGTCTCGCCCTCGCAGGGTCAACGACCGACACGTTCGGCTGGGGGAGCGGGCCGGCGACGATCACGAGCGACGGCGCGACCAGCGGCAGCGCGCTCGTGTGGGTGATCTGGAGCGCCAACCGCGCCGGCGATGGCGGCGAGCTACGCGCCTACAACCCGGTTCCGGTGGACGGTGTGCCGCAGCTCGTCTGGAGCGCGCCGATCGGCAGCGCCACGAACTACAGCAGCCCCGGCGTCGGCGCCGGGCGTCTCTACGTCGGCACCCGCGACGGCCACGTCCTCGCCTTCGGCTCGCCGGTCAGCGCGCCGCTCACCGGCTCGGCTCTCGGGTTCCCGACGACCACGGTTGGGAACACGAGTCAGCTCACCCTGACGCTCACCGCC
>DATGHN010000084.1:0-7929 GCA_035308005.1 Solirubrobacteraceae bacterium | reverse complement strand
CGGACTGCTGAAAGAGCTCGAAGCCCTCCGCGTAGGCCTGCATCAGGCCGTACTCGATCGCGTTGTGGACCATCTTCACGTAGTGGCCGGCGCCCGAGGGGCCGAAGTGCTGCCAGCCGCGCGGGCCGATCGCGGCGATCGAGTCCTCGGCGGTCGGCGGCGCGAGGACGTCGAGGATCGGCGCCAGGCGGCGCACGGCGCGCGCCGGGCCGCCGACCATCATGCAGTAGCCGACCTCGAGGCCCCAGACCCCGCCCGAGGTGCCGACGTCGACGTAGTGGATCTTCGAGCCGCGCAGCATCGCCGAGCGCTCCTTGTCGTCGGTCCAGCGCGAGTTGCCGCCGTCGACGATCGTGTCGTCGGGCGACATCAGCTTGGCGAGCGACTCGACGGTCTTCTGGGTCGGATCGCCGGCGGGGACCATGATCCAGACGGTCCGCGGCGGCTCGAGCGCGCGAACCAGCTCGCGCAGCGTGCCGGCGCCCTGTGCTCCCGTCTTCTCGGCGCGCGCGACGGCCTTGGCGTCGAAGTCGAAGGCGACGACCTCGTGAATCGAGTCGCGGCGGATCCGCGCGACCATGTTGCCGCCCATCTTGCCGAGTCCGACGAAGCCGATCTGCATCAGAGCATCTCCTTGATCCGGGTGTGCAGCGCGCGCAGCGCCTGCGCCGCGTCGCCCTCGAGGTGCACGATCTCGGCGGGCAGACCGTGCGAGCGCAGGGTCTCGAGGTCGCCGAGCGCCTGCGCCGTCTTGAGCGTGCGGAACGTGTAGGAGGAGCCGGGGATCTCGACGTCGGGCCCCTCCTCGCCGATCAGCGAGAGGAAGCGCCCGATCGGCGCGCCGCCCTTGTGCAGCTGGCCGGTCGAGTGCAGGAAGCGCGGCCCGTAGCCGAACGTCGTGGCGAGCTTGGTCGCGCGGGCGAGGGTCTCGCGCAGCGCGAGCACCTCCTCGTCGAACTCGAGCGTCGGCGCGACGTAGCCCATCAGGGCGATGTAGGAGCCGGCCGGGCCGTCGGCGAGCAGCGCCTTCAGCGCGGCGTCGTCGGCGTAGGTCACCTCGGGCAGCGAGCCCGAGGCGAGGACGCGCTTGGTCGCGTCCTTGGCCTCCTGGACGTTGGGCTGGTCGAACGGGTTGATCTCGAGCACCCAGCCGACGACGGCGGTCGCGAACTCGGCGGCGAAGAACATCCGCCCGAGGTCCTCGGCGCCGTTGACGCTGACCGTCAGGGTCGGGTGGCCGGCCGCGGCGAGCGCCTCGACGCGCTTGTCGGTGTCGGAGTCGACGCGCTCGGGGTCTCGCAGGTGGACGAACACGCGGTCTGAGCCGTAGGCCTCGGGCTCGAGCAGCGGCTCATCGGCCACGGGCAGGATCCCGCGGCCCTTCTTGCCGGTGCTCTCGGCGACCAGCTGCTCGACCCACAGGCCGAAACTCGGCGCCGGCTCACCGACGACGAAGGTCAGCTTGTCGCGGCCCTGGCGGGCGAGCTCGCCGATCGCCAGGCCAAGCCACAGGCCCGGGTTGCTGGCGCTCGAGTCGAAGTGAGAGCTTGCCTGCTCGGCCTGCTCCGCGCGGTCGAGCAGCGCGTGCACCGGCGCGCCGATCAGCGCCGCGGGCACGAGGCCGAACAGCGACAGCGCGGAGTAGCGACCGCCGATGTTGGGGTCGTTCTCAAACGCGGCGCGGAAGCCGTGCTCGCGCGCGAGGTCGAGCAACGAGCTGCCGGGGTCGGTGACCGCGATGAAGCGGCTGCCGTCGGGCACCAGCGAGTGGAAGTGCTCGAACAGCGACAGCGTCTCGACCGTGCCGCCGGACTTCGTCGAGACGACGAACAGCGTGTGATCGAGATCGATCTGCTCCTGGACGGCGAGGATCGCCGCCGGATCGGTCGAGTCGAGGACGTGCAGCGCGAGCGCTTCCTGCTCGGCGCCGAAGGTGCGCCAGAGGACCTCGGGAGCGAGGCTCGAGCCGCCCATCCCGAGCAGCACCGCGTCGCGCAGCCCGTCGGCGGCGCAGCCGCGCGCGAACTCCACGAGCTCGTCGGCGCGCTCGGACATCGCGTCGGAGATCGTCAGCCAGCCGAGCCGATCGCCGATCTCGGGCACCCCCGGTCCGCCCCACAGCGACTCGTCCTTGGCCCAGACGCGGTGCGCGACGCGCTCCTGCGTCGCTGTCGCGACGCGCCGCGCGACGGCCTCGGAGAGGTCCTTGGAGAGAGAGGCGGCGATCGCCTGCGGGCGCCCCGTGAGGATCGCCTGGCGGGCGCTCTCGATTCCGGCCAGCAGCTTGTCCATCGGCGTGACGAAGGCGGCGATCCCGGCCTCGAGCAGCGTGTCGGTCACGTCGTCGATGTCGATGCCCGCCGCGGCAAGCGCCGCGAGCTCGGCGGCGAACTCCGCGCGCGCCGTGTCCTCGACGATCGTGCCGCGCTCGGCGACCGCGAGCAGCGTCTTCATCGGCATCGTGTTGACGGTGTCGGGGGCGATCAGCCCGTCGACGTACATCGTCTCCGGGTAGGCGGGGTTCTTGACGCCCGTTGAAGCCCAAAGCGGCCGCTGGACGAGCGCGCCGGCCTCGCGCAGCGCGGCGAAGCGCTGGCCGCCGAAGATCTCCTCAAAGCGGGCGTAGGCGGCGCGGGCGTTGGCGAGCGCGGCGGTGCCGGCGAGGTCCTCGCGGCCGAGCGCGGCGAGGCGCTTGTCGACCTCGCTGTCGACGCGCGAGACGAAGAAGCTCGCGACGGAGTGGATCTCGAGCGAGAGTCCCTCGGCGAGGCGGCGCTCGAGCGCGCGGATGTAGGCGTCGGCGACCTCGGCGTAGCGCTCGACGCCGAACAGCAGCGTCACGTTGATGTTGATCCCCTCATAGATCGCCTGCTCGATCGCGGGGACGCCGGCCGCGGTGCCCGGGATCTTGATCATCACGTTGGGGCGCTCGAGGCGCTGCCAATAGTCGCGGGCCTGGGCGAGGGTGGCGTCGGTGTCGTTGGCGAGGTAGGGCATCACCTCAAACGACACGAAGCCGTCCGAGTGCTCATCGAAGACCGGGCGCAGGATGTCGGCGGCGTCCTGGACGTCGGCGACGGCGAGGCGCTCATAGACGGCAGTCGCGTCGAGGTCCTCGTGGGCGAGCTCCTGGAGCGCCTCGTCGTAGTCGTCTGAGCCGAGGATCGCCTGCTCGAAGATCGTCGGGTTGGAGGTGACGCCGCGCAGCGAGCACTCGTCGCGCAGGCGCGCGAGCTCGCCGCTTGTGATCAGGCCGCGGCGGATCTGATCGAGCCACGGGGCGGTCCCGGCCGCGACGAGCGCGGCGAGCTTGGCGTTGGCGGTGTGTGGTGCGGTTGCCATCTGGGCCTCCTAGGTGCTCAGAAGCTCGTGGGCCTTCTCGACGATGGCCGCTTTTGTGATCCCGAAGTGCTCATAGACCGCCTCCTGCGGTCCGGAGGCGCCGAAGCTGCGCATCCCGATCATCGCGCCGCGCTCGCCGATCCAGCGGTCCCAGCCGAACGGCGAGGCGGCCTCGACGGCGATCCGCCGCGTGCCGGGCGGTCCAAGGACGCGCTCGCGTTCGGCGGCGGGGGCGAGCTCGAAGCGGTCCATGCAGGGCATCGAGACGACGCGCACGGCGATCCCCTCGGCGGCGAGCTCCTCGGCGGCGTCGAGGCACAGCGAGACCTCCGAGCCGGTTGCGATCAGCACGAGCGAGGCCGCGCCGGGGCTTTCGCGCAGCACGTAGGCGCCGCGCTCGATCGCGTCGTGGGGGATCGACTCGGCGTCGAGCACCGGCAGGCCCTGGCGCGACAGCGCGAGCACGGTCGGCGTCTCGGTGGCGCGCAGCGCAAAGCTCCAGGCGAGCGCCGTCTCATGCGCGTCGGCGGGGCGCACGACGTTGATGTTCGGCGTCGCCCGCAGCGCCGCGAGCTGCTCGATCGGCTGGTGAGTCGGGCCATCCTCGCCGAGGCCGATCGAGTCGTGGGTGTAGCAGAAGGTGCTCGGGATGCGCATCAGCGCGGCGAGGCGGACGGCGCCCTTCATGTAGTCGGAGAAGATCAGGAAGGTCGCGCCAAAGGCGCGAAAGCCGCTCAGCACCAGTCCGTTGACGATCGCCCCCATCGCGTGCTCGCGGATCCCGAAGTGGAGGTTGCGCGCGCCGTATTCGCCGCGCTCGACGCCCCCCTCGCCCATCAGCGTGAGCGTCGAGGGTGCGAGGTCGGCGGCGCCGCCGACGAGCGAGGGCACCTCATCGGCGGCGACCTGAAGGACCTCCTGGGAGGCCTTACGCGTCGCCATCTTGGAGCCCGTCTCGAAACGCTTGAGGAAGCCGGCCGGGAGCGTTGGCACGCTGCGCGCGAAGATCGCGTCAAGCTGCGCCGCCTCCTCCGCGAAGAGCTCGCGGTAGTGGGCGTAGCGCTCCTCCCATTCGCGCTGGCGCTGCGCTCCGGCGGCGGTCGCCGAGCGGAAGTGCTCGAGCGCCTCCTCGGGCACGTAGAAGGGCGGCTCGGTCGGCCAGCCGTAGAACTCCTTGGTCAGGCGGATCTCCTCCTCGCCGAGCGGCGAGCCGTGGGCGCCGGCGGTGTCCTGCTTGTTCGGCGCTCCGTAGGCGATGTGCGTGCGGCAGACGATCAGCGACGGGCGGTCCTCGACGGCCATCGCCGCAAGCGCGGCCTCCTCGACGCGCTCGACGGTGACCTCCTCGCCGAGGTGCTGGACGTGCCAGCCGTAGGCCTCGTAGCGCGCGCCGACATTCTCGCTGAAGGCGAGGTCGGTGTTGCCCTCGATCGAGATGTGGTTGTCGTCGTAGAAGGCGATCAGGCGGCCGAGGCCGAGGTGGCCGGCGATCGAGCTGGCCTCGGAGGAGATGCCCTCCTCGAGGTCGCCGTCGGAGGCGATCGTGAAGGTGTGGTGGTCGATGACGCCGTGGCCATCGCGGTTGAAACGCGCGGCGAGCATGCGCTCGGCGAGCGCCAGGCCGACGCAGGTCGAGATGCCCTGCCCGAGCGGGCCGGTCGTGGCCTCGATGCCCGCGGCGTGCCCGTACTCGGGGTGACCGGCGCAGGGCGAGCCGACCTGGCGGAAGTTCTTGATGTCCTCGAGCGTCAGGCCGTAGCCGCAGAGGAAGAGCGTCGAGTAGAGCAGCATCGACGCGTGTCCGCAGGACAGCACGAAGCGATCGCGGTTGGGCCAGGCCGCGTCGGCGGGGTTGTGGTTCATGACCCGCGTGTAGAGGGTGTAGGCGACGGGGGCCAGCGCCATCGGCGTTCCGGGGTGGCCGGAGTCGGCCTTCTGCACGGCGTCCATCGAGAGCGTGCGGATCGTGTTGATGCACAGCTCGTCGATGCTCGTTGCCGGCGCTGCTGCGCTCATCTGGCTTCTCCGTTCTGGCTTTTCAGTTCGCTTCGGGCAAGCAGCCCCGCACCGCGGACGCCCGCCTGGGGGCCCGAGCGTGCGATCCGGATCTCTGTGGCGCTACCCACTCCGTCAAGCACGTATTCGAGAGCGGCGGCGCGAAGCGGCGCGAGCAGCAGCTCCCCGGCTGACGATACGCCACCGCCGATCGCGACGACCTGCGGATCGAAGACGTTTATCGCGTTGGCAACACCTACCCCGAGGCGGCGCCCGAGCGTGGCTATGCACGCGACCGCGACCTCGTCGCCGGCCTTGGCGGCCGTCACGGCGTCGGGGCCCGCGACCGAGCCGTTGCTCGCCAGCAGGCGGCCGAGCTGTGAGTCGGGGTGGACGGCGGCCGCCTCGCGCGCGAGGTGGTCGAGGACGTGGCCCGCCGAAAGCGATTCGAGCGACCCCGGCTGGGGAAACGACGTGGCCGCCGGGATCGCGGGGTCGATCGCGATCAGCGTGTGGCCGACCTCGCCGGCGGCGCCGGTCGCGCCGCGGTAGGAGCGCCCGTCGATCACGATGCCGCCGCCGACGCCGGTGCCGACGGTGAACATGAAGAGGCTTCGCACGTCGACCTGGCCGTGCTCGTCGTGGGCCTCGGCGAAGGCCGCGACGGTCGCGTCGTTGTCGACGAAGACCGGCACGCCGAGGCGCTCGCCGAGCACCGCGCGCAGCGGAACGTCGCGCAGCGGGATGTTGACCGACGTCTTCGCGGTCCCCGTCGCGAAGTCGACGACCGAGGGAATCCCGATCCCGACCGCCGCCGCCGTGCGTCCGGCGAGGACCTCGCCGACCTGATTCGCGATCTGCTCGATCAGCGCGTCCGACCCCGAGGTGTCGGTTGGATGGATCAGCGGCTCGCCGGTCCGGCCCTGCTCGAGCGTCGCCACGGAAACCTTGGTGCCGCCGACGTCGACTCCGATCACCAGGGCACCCGCTGTCATTCGCCGGGCAAGCTATCAGCAGCGCCGCGCCGTGCCGGCCGGCGTATACGCTGCGCCGATGACCGAGCGGCCGAGCACCACACCGCCCGATCGCAACCTCGCTCTGGAGCTCGTCCGCGTGACCGAAGCGGCCGCGCTCGGCGCCGCGCGGCTGATCGGACGCGGCGACAAGGAGGGCGCCGACCAGGCCGCGGTCGACGCGATGCGCCACATGCTCGACAGCGTCCACATGGACGGCGTCGTCGTGATCGGCGAGGGCGAGAAGGACGAGGCACCGATGCTCTTCAACGGCGAGTCGATCGGCGACGGGAGCCTGCCCTCGGTCGACATCGCCGTCGATCCGCTCGAGGGGACGACCCTGACGGCGCGCGGGATGCCGAGCGCGCTGTCGGTGATCGCGCTTTCGCCGCGCGGCACGATGTTCGATCCCGGGCCGTGCGTGTACATGGAGAAGATCGCCGGCGGCGCCGAGATCGCCGACCTGCTCGACCTCGATCGCCCGATCGGGGAGACGATCTCACGCGTCGCCAAGCGCAAGGGCATCTCGGTCCACGACGTGATGGTCGTGATGCTCGACCGCCCCCGCCACGCGCAGGCGCTGGCGGCGATCCACGAGGCCGGGGCGCGCGTGCGGCTGATCAGCGACGGCGACGTGTCTGCGGCGCTGCTGGCCTGCGGCGAGGGCGGCCCGGTCGACCTCCTGTGGGGGATCGGCGGGACGCCCGAAGGGGTCCTCTCGGCGGCGGCGCTGAAGTGCATCGGCGGACAGCTGCTCGGGCGGCTTTGGCCGCGCGACGACGACGAGCGCCAGGCGGCGCTTGACGCGGGCTATGACCTCGACCGCGTGCTCGACCGCGACGACCTGGTCTCAGGCGATGACTGCTTCTTCTCGGCGACCGGCGTCACCGACGGCGACGTCCTGCAGGGCGTCCGCTATCAGGGCGCGGTCAGCGCGACCACCGAGTCGTTGGTGATGCGCTCGCGCTCGGGCACGGTGCGGCGCATCCACGCGCGCCACGACCGCTCGAAGCTGCTCAGCTACTAGGCCCCGCGAAGCGCCCGGTGCGCGACTTGGCGAGGTCTAGGCTCGCCAGCGAGCGCAGGAAGCCATGGGTGACGAGGACGTGGATCGCCGCCTGGGTGCGCTCGTAGAGGCGCGGGCCGAGCGTCGCGATCGCCGGGTAGAAGCTCAGCACCGCGACCTCGACGTGGATCGCCTGGTAGCCGTCGCGGGGCGCCTCCATCCGGCGGACGTCGATCTGCAGGAAGCCGCCGCGGCGCTCCTGGCGATGCGAGACGAGCGCCCCGCCGCGGATCTGCCAGCGCACGACGCCGCGCTCGTGGTCGAGCTCGTACTGCGGCGAGTCGAAGCGGATCAGCACGAACGGCCGGCAGATCAGCACGACGGCGCGATCGTGCTCCCCGTAGGCGACGCGGATCAGCCCCAGCGAGCAGCGCTCGAGGAAGCGCCAGTAGGTCCGCGCAAGGCGTTCGAGCGTCTCCGGCGACCACAGCTCGAGCGGCGCCTCGCCGGTCGGGATCATCAGCTCGGCGGCCTGGACCGAGCGCGCCGCGCCGTGGGCGTCGATCGTCGGGG
>DATGHN010000083.1:0-5017 GCA_035308005.1 Solirubrobacteraceae bacterium | reverse complement strand
GGTCTCGGCGACGTGGAGCTGCTGCCCGCCCGCGGCGGCGATCACCTTGGCCAGCGTGGTCTTTGGGCGCTCGGGTGAGAACGCGACCGGATAGGGCCATCCCTCCTCGTACTCGGTCATCGTCGACAGCGCGTGGACCGGCTCGGCCCCGCCGCGGTCGACTTGGTCAAAGCCCGGCTCGGCGAGCGCGCGGACGATCTCGCGCATCCGGTCGGGGCGAAAGTTGAAACACAGCACGCGGTCGCCGGCTTCGATCGGCGCCGCCTCGCCGACGACGGTCGGCTCGATGAACTCGTCGGTCTCGCCGCGCACGTAGGCCGCCTGGACCGCCTCGACGCCGCTTGAGGCGTGGTGGGGGGCGCGAGCGTGCACGAGCAGGTCGTAGGCGCGCTGCGTGCGATCCCAGCGGCTGTCGCGATCCATCGCGAAGTACCGGCCGATCACCGATCCAACACGTGCGCCGGCCGATTCCTCGAGGCGTCGCAGCGCCTCGAGACCGTCGTGGGGTCCGGTGTCGCGCCCGTCGGTGAAGGCGTGCACTATCAGCTCTCCAGTGCCGAGCTCGGTCGAGGCCCGGATCAGCTCGAGCAGGTGATCTTCAGAGGAGTGCACCCCGCCATCTGAGACGAGGCCGATCAGGTGGACGGTCCCCGGACCCTGGAGCGCTGCTCGGATCAGGGGGTTGGACGCCATCGCGCCGTCGCGCATCGCATCGTCGATCCGCGCCAGGTCCTGGCGCAGCACCGCTCCCGCCCCGAGGTTCAGGTGCCCGACCTCCGAGTTGCCCATCTGGCCTTCGGGGAGGCCGACCGCGCGGCCGCAGGCGAGGAGCTGCGTGTGCGGGTAGTGACTCCAGAGCTCGTCGAAGCACGGCGTGTCAGCCAGCTCGATCGCGTTGCCGGGGCCTGGCGGCGCGATCCCCCAGCCGTCAAGCACGATCAGGCATAGCGCGGGGACCGGCAGCCGCTCAGGCCCCGCCGGCAATCTCACCGCGCGACCCCGGCAATCGCAGCGAAGCCCGCAGCGTCGAGCGAGGCGCCACCGACGAGGGCGCCGTCGACGTCTTCGAGACCGAGCAGCTCGGCGGCGTTGTCAGGCGTCACCGAGCCTCCGTAGAGCACGCGCACGCCGGCCGCGGCGGCACTGTCGCGCGAACGTACCAGCGCCCGTACGAAGCTCGCCGCCTCCTGCGCCTGCTCGGGTGTCGCGACGCGACCGGTGCCGATCGCCCAGATCGGCTCGTAGGCGATCGCAACCTCGGCGAGCCGCTCGGAGGGCACATGCTCGAGCCCGTCCTGAACCTGGGTGCGCAGCTTGCGCTCCGTCTCGCCGGCGAGGCGCTCATCGTCGCTCTCACCGACACACAGGATTGGACGCAGGCCGGCGTCGAGCGCCGCGGCCACCTTGAGCGCGACGGCGCGGTCGGTCTCACCGAAATACTGCCGGCGCTCGCTGTGGCCGATCACGACCCCGTCGACGTCGAGCTCGCCGAGCATCGCCACCGAGATCTCGCCGGTGAAGGCGCCGCTCGGCGCCTCGTGCATGTTCTGCGCGAAGACCGCGATGCGCGACCCGCGGGCGCTGTCGACCATCGCAGCGAGAGCCGTGAAGGGCGGGCAGATCGCGAGCTCGACGTCGTCGGGAAGGCTCGACACGCGCGGCAGAAGCGCCTGGATGAACGTCTCGGCCTCGGCGACCGTCTTGTTCATCTTCCAGTTACCGGCGATCAGCACCGAGCGGCTCATCGCGCCGCCTCCAGTGCCGCCACGCCGGGCAGCTCACGCCCCTCGATCAGCTCTAGCGTCGCCCCGCCGCCGGTCGAGAGGTGCGAAACCGAACCCTCGAGGCCGAGCATCGTCAGCGCGGCGACGCTGTCGCCGCCACCGGCGACCGAAGTCCCCTTGGCGGCCGCGACGGCCTCGGCGACCGCCTTGGTGCCGGCAGCGAACGATTCGAGCTCGAAGACACCCATCGGGCCGTTCCAGAAGATCGTCCCGGCCTTCGCGATCTCCTCGGCGTAGGCGGCGGCGGTGCGCGGACCGATGTCCAGGCCGATCCAGCCGTCGGGCACATCGACGCCGTCGCTGTCGCGGCGCGGCGCCGTCTTGTCAATGCTCTCAGCGAGACCCAGATCGACAGGCAGAAGCAGCGTCGCGCGTGAGCTCCGCGCGAGCTCCAGCGCCTCGCGCGCCGGCTCGAGCCCCGCCTCCTCGCACAGCGAGGCACCCGTCGAGTGTCCCTGCGCGGCGAAGAACGGAAAGCACATCGCCCCGCCGATCAGGATCGTGTCGGCGAGTTCCAGGAAGCGCCGGATCACGCCGATCTTGTCGGTGACCTTCGCGCCGCCGAGGATCGCCACCAGCGGTCGCTCCGGGTGGGCGAGGATCGCGCGGATGTGAGTCACCTCGCGCTCGAGAAGCAACCCGGCCGCGACCTCCTCGACGTGATGGGTGACGCCCTCGGTCGACGCGTGGGCGCGATGTGCGGAGGCGAACGCGTCATCGACATAGACGTCGGCCAGGGCGCCCAGCGCCGTCGCCAGCGCGTCGTCGTTGCGCGTCTCACCGGGCTCGAAGCGGACGTTCTCGAGCACCAGGACGTCTCCCGGCTCAAGCGCCGCGGCGGCGGCCTGGGCGCTCGGGCCGACCACGTCGGTGGCGAACGCGACGTCGCCGCCGAGCAACTCGCCGAGGCGCTTTGCGACCGGGGCGAGGCTCAGCGCCGGGTCCGGGCCGTCCTTGGGCCTGCCGAGGTGCGAGACGAGGACCACGCGCGCTCCGCGGCGGCGCAGGTTCTCGATCGTCGGCAGCGCCGCGCGGATGCGCGTGTCGTCGCTGATCGCCCCGTCCTTCATCGGGACGTTGAAGTCGACGCGGACGAGGACGCGGCGGCCGCCGACGTCGATGTCGTCGAGTCGCCTCACGAGAGCAACTGGACGAGCTCCACGATGCGGTTGGAGTAACCCCACTCGTTGTCGTACCAGGCGACCGTCTTGACGAGCGTGCCGTCGACCACCGACGTGAGCCCCGCGTCGAAGATCGAGGAGAATGGATTGTGGACGATGTCGGTGGAGACGATCGGGTCTTCGGTGAACTGGAGGATCCCGGCGAGATCGCCGCTGTCGGCGCGGCTGCGCAGCGCCTCGTTGACCTCGTCGACGCTCGTCTCGCGCGCCGCTTCGAAGGTCAGGTCGACGAGCGACCCCGTCGGCACAGGCGCACGCACCGCGTAGCCGTGCAGCTTGCCCTGAAGCTCAGGCAGCACCAGGCCGAGGGCCTTGGCGGCGCCGGTCGAGGTCGGGATGAGGTTCAGCGCGGCCGCGCGGGCGCGCCGCAGGTCGCGGTGGGGGCCGTCGAGCAGGTTCTGATCGGCGGTATAGGCATGGATCGTCGTCATCAAACCGTGCTTGATGCCGATCGCCTCGTGCACGACCTTGACCATCGGCGCCAGACAGTTCGTGGTGCAGGAGGCGTTGGAGATGATGTGGTGCTCGGCCGGGTCGTAGCGGTCGAAGTTGACGCCGAGCACGACGGTGATGTCCTCGTCCGTCGCGGGCGCCGAGATGACGACCTTCTTGGCGCCGGCGGCGAGATGCTTCGACGCCCCCTCGCGACCGGTGAAGATGCCCGTCGACTCGATCACGACCTCGACGCCGAGGTCGCCCCACGGGAGGTTTGCGGGATCGCGCTCGGCGAGGATCCGCATCCGCGAGCCGTCGACGACCAGGTCCTGGCCGTCGACCTCGACGGTTCCGGGATAGCGGCCGAGGACCGAGTCGTAGCGCAGCAGGTGCGCGTTCGTCTGCGGGTCGCTGATGTCGTTCGCAGCGACCCATTCGATGTCCGCGCCGGCGGCTGCCGCGGCGCGGAAGATGTTGCGACCGATCCGGCCGAAGCCGTTGATCCCCACCCGTACCGCCATCCAAACACCCTCCGAAGCGCGTCGTTTTCAGTGAATCCGCCGCGGCTTGCGGCGGGCGCCAACGCTATCAGCGGACCACGGCGGCGCGGTGTCCGCGCGGCTCAGTGCGAGCCGCTGACGAACTCGACGCGCAAACCGTCCGGGTCGAGAACGTAGGCTGAGAAATAGCGCGGGCCGTAGCCCGGCTGGACCGCCGGCGGCGCCTCGTCCTGCCCGCCGTTGGCGAGCGCCGCGCGATGCGCGCCGGAGACCGCTGCTCGCCCGCGCGCGTGCAGCGCGACGTGGCCGTAGCCCGGCGCGGGGGCGCGGCCGCGCACGGCGATCCAGAAGCACGGCGCCGTCATCCCGTAGGCGATCGCGTGTTCCCCGGTGTGCACGCGCCGGCCGCCGAGGGCGAGGAACACCGCGTCGTAGAAGGCGGCCGAACGCTCGAGGTGGGAGACCTCGAACCCGACGTGATCGATCACCGCTCCTCCGGGGACCTTGCGGCGTCGCGGTGGTTGACGGCCACCAGTACGTCCGAGCGCGCGCCGTAACGTGCCGCGAGGTGCTCGACTATCGCGACCGAGCGGTGGCGCCCGCCCGTGCAGCCGATCGCCACCAGCAGATGCGACTTGCCCTCGGTGACGTACTGCGAGAAGAGGTAGTCGAGGAGCGGCTCGAGCAGCGCGTAGAACTCGGTCAGCTTGCCGTCGCGGTCGATGTAGTCGACGACGCGCTGGTCGAGCCCGGTGAGCTCCTGCAGCTGCGACTCGTAATGCGGGTTGGGCAGGAAGCGGACGTCGAAAAGCAGGTCGGCGTCCCGCGGTGGGCCGTGCTTGAAGCCGAAGCTGTAGAAGGTGATCGCCAGGCGCGTGGCGGGCTGCTGGGCGAGGAAGGCGTCGACGATCTTGCCCCGCAGCAGCGCCGCGGTCAGGCCGGTCGTGTCGACGACGACGTCGGCGCGCGCGCGCAGCGCCGTCAGCTGCGTGCGCTCGGCCGCGATCCCGGCCGCGATCGAGCCGCCCTCGGCGAGCGGATGGCGCCGGCGCGTCTCCTTGTAGCGGTTGAGCAGCGTCTCGTCCTCAGCGTCGAGGAACAGCAGGCGGTGGCGGAT
>DATGHN010000082.1:0-6762 GCA_035308005.1 Solirubrobacteraceae bacterium | reverse complement strand
TCAGCGAGAAGTCGCCGTTGTAGCGCGCGCCGCTGAAGTCGGCGAGCTCGCCAAGGCTCATCCGGAAGACCCGGTCGATCGAGGTGTAGGTGAATTCGATGTCGCGTCGGGAGGCCACGGCCGCAATACCCTAAGCGCGCTCGCCGAACGCCGCCAGCACGCCGGCGCCGGTGAAGACCATCACGACCATCACGACCGCGAGCGGAACTGCGCTGTGCTGGCCAGCGACTCCAACGAGCGGGGCGACAGCGGCGCCGACCGAGAATTGCGCGAGCCCCATCAGCGCCGACGCGCTGCCGGCCACATGCGGAAAGGGTGCGAGCGCCAGCGCCGTCGTGTTCGGGCCGACGAGGCCGTAGCTGCACATCAGGAGGAAGAAGCAGGCCTCGACCGCAATCAGCCCGGCGTGGGCAAAGACGCTCAAAGCAAGCGCGGCCCCGACGATGCATGACAGCACCAGGCCGACGTGGAGCAGGCGCTCCGGCCCGACCCTGGTGACGATCCGCCCACCGATCTGGCTCGACGCGACGAGGCCGACGGCGTTCAGGCCGAAAAGTAGGCCAAAGAACTGCGGCGAGTGGCCGAAGACCTTCTCGACGACGAACGGCGAGCCCGAGATGTAGGCGAACACGGCGCCGAATCCCGCCGCGTAGCAGACGGTCAGCGCCATCAGGCGGCGGTCGTGTACCAGCACGCGAATGACCGCGCGCATGTTCGCGAAGCCGGCGTGCTGGCGCGCCTCGGGCGGCAGGGTCTCGCCCAGACCGCGCCAGCTGGCCAGCAGCAGGACCGCGCCGATGCCGGCGAGCACGACAAAGATCCCCCGCCAGTCAGTGACATGGAGAAGCTCCCCGCCGATCACGGGAGCGAGGATCGGTGCGAGCCCCATCACGATCATCAGCCGGGCGAAATAGCGCGCCGCCGCGGTGCCCGAGAAGAGGTCGCTGACGACGGCGCGCGAGATGACGATCCCCGCCGCTCCCGCGGCACCCTGCAGCAGCCGAAGCACGCTGAGCGTCCAGACGTCAGGCGCCGCGGCGCAGAGCAGCGAGGAAACCGTGTAGAGAGCGATACCGATCAGCACCGGCCGGCGACGACCGAGGGTGTCGCTCAGCGGGCCGGCGACGACCTGGCCGAAGCCGAGGCCGAGCATGCTCGCCGTCAGCGTCAGCGCCACGGCGGCCGTCGACGCGTGGAGGTCGTGAGCGACCGACGGCAGCGCCGGCAGGTACATGTCCGTCGAGAGCGGCGCGAACATCGACAGCGCGCCGAGCAACATGAACTGCTGCCATGGCTTCATCCGAAGCGCGGCCGTCGAGGGCCGGACGGCCGTGCCCTCCGCTGCGCTCATATCCGCCGCGCACCCTATCCGACGCGCCCCGGCGGCCCTCACGTTAATGTGCCGCCGCGGGTATGGCCTCTGCGACGATCAGCCGGGCGCTCGCCGAGCAGCTCGACCGCGACGATCCGCTGGCGCCGTTCCGCGAGGAGTTCCTACTCGGCGACGCAAGCGTCGTGTACATGGACGGCAACTCGCTCGGCCGTCCGCCGCGCGCTGTCCTCGGAGCGCTCGAGCGGCTCGTGCGCGAAGACTGGAGCGAGCGGCTGATCCGCGCCTGGACCGAGGGCTGGATGGAGGTGCCGCTGGCCCTCGGGGACCGCATCGGCGCGCTGCTCGGCGCTGCCTCTGGGCAGCTCGCCGTGGTCGATTCGACGACGGTTTGCTTCTTCAAGGCCGCCTCGGCGGCGCTCGACGCCCGCCCCGGGCGCGATGAGATCGTCACAGACCCCGGCAACTTCCCAACCGACCGCTACGTCCTCGAGAGTCTTGCCGCCCAGCGCGGGCTGACGATCCGCTGGCTGACGCCGGCCGACCCCGTTCACGGCCCAAACGCCGCGGAGGTCGCGGAGCTCGTCAACCAGCGCACGGCGCTTGTCACCTTCACCCACGTCGATTACCGCACCGCCGCGATCCTCGACATGGCCGCGATCACCGCCGCCGCCCACGCCGCTGGCGCGCTGACCGTCTGGGATCTCTCACACAGCGTCGGCCTCGTAGAGGTCTCGCTCGACGCAGACGGCGCCGATCTGGCGGTCGGCTGCACCTACAAGTACCTCTGCGGCGGCCCCGGCTCGCCGGCTTTCATCTACGTTCGAAGCGACCTCCAGGAGGAGCTTCGCCAGCCGGTCTGGGGCTGGCTCGGCCGCCGCGATCCATTCCGCATGGACCCCGGCTACGAACCGGTCGCCGGCATCCGCGCATTCCTCTCCGGAACGCCGCCGATCGTGGCGCTTCACGCGCTCGAGGCGGGCATCGAGATCGTCGAGCGCGCCGGCCTGCAGCGGATCCGCGCGAAGGCCGCGGCCCTCACCGAGCTCGCGATCCAGATCGCCGACGAGCGCCTCGCCGAGCACGGGATCGCGGTCGCCTCGCCGCGCGAATCATCGCGCCGCGGCTCACACGTCGCGCTGGCCCGCGCCGACGCGGCCGAGCTCTGCGCGCGCCTGACGCTCCACGGCGTGCTCGCCGACTACCGCGCCCCCGACGTCGTCCGCGCCGGGCTCTCGCCGCTGACCACGAGCTTCACCGAGCTGTGGGACGGACTCGAGGTCCTGCGCGCGCTCGCGGGCTCCGGCTAGCGATCCGCCGCCGTCGCCGTCTGAGCGCCTACGGCCATCCCCAGATCGCGACGTTTCTCACGACGACGAAGATAACCAGGACCGTGAACCCGATCAGCGCGCGGCGGCGGGCGTATGGCGTCGCCTCACCTGCGCGCTCCGCCGCCCAGAGCCAGCGCCACAGCCACGCCAGGGCCAGAACGATGACGACGGCGATGACCGCGATCCAAGGGCCCGACAGCACTTCTCGAGTATCGGCACTTCAAGGCCGCGCTTCGAGCCGCGCCTGCTAGCCGCCCCCCGACCTCCCGGCGCCGGCTGCCTCGGCCTGCGCCCAGGTGTACGTGAGGTGGAAATAGTTGGTGGCGGTGGCAACGACAGTGAGCGCCCAGCTCCGCGCGCCCACCGACCCCGCACCCATCACGACGTTGCGCACGCCGCGGAAGGACAGGATGTCCTCGCGGTGACCCCAGCAGCCCTGGTCGGTCGGCGAGCGGCAGTCGATGTTGGGCCCGCCGTAGCCGTCGTCGTACATCCAGCCGTAGTAGGCGATCAGCGCGTTCTGCTGGCCGCCGGCCCAGTTGGAGGCGAAACCGAGCGCCGGCGCGCCCACGCTTTGAAGGTAGGGACCGGGGTTGGGATCCGTGTTGGCCGCCGCGCCCTGGTGGGCGACGGCGTTGAGCCCGGCGCTCAGGCCGAGGATCGGCCGAAGGCCATAGGCGCGGCGGTCGAGGTCGGCGAGCACCAGCCACTGGCGCGCGGGCACGAGCGACACGAAGCCGCGCGGCAGCACGTAGGGACCCAGGCCGAGCCGGGCTCGAGCGCCGTCGAGCGCCCGGACCACGGCCTTCTCGCAGTCGCCGCCTCGCGGCTGCTTCCCACACGCCGCCGGCAGCGCCGCGAGCGGGATGTTCGTCGCCGGGTTCAGCGGTGCCGCGTCGGCGCCGGCGGCAAGCGTGAACGCCGCGACCACCGCGGCGAGAAGGCTTGAAAGGCTCAGACCGCGCAGACGGTCAGTCTAAAGGGCCTAGCCCCGCGCTCCCTGCAAAAGACGTGCCAGAAAGCGCCGCGTGGCCGGATGCTCCGGCTCGCTGAAGATCTGCTCGGGCCGCCCCCGCTCGACGATCTTTCCGCCGTCGAGGTAGCAGACCTCGTCGGCGAACTCGCGCGCGAAGGTCATCTCGTGCGTGGCGATCAGCATCGTCATTCCGTCGCGCTTGAGCTCGGCGATGATCCCCAGCACCTCCCCCACGAGCTCGGGGTCAAGCGCGCTCGTGACCTCATCCAGCAGCAGCGCCCGCGGCTTGGTCATCAGCGCGCGGACGATCGCGACCCGCTGCTGCTGGCCGCCGGAGAGGCGGTCGGGGTAGTCGCGCTCGCGGCCGGCGAGGCCGAAACGCTCGAGCAGCGCGTGACCGGCGACGAGCGCCTGCTCGTGCGGCATTCCCTGCGCCCGCACCGCACCCAGCACGACGTTCTCGATCACCGACTTGTGCGGGAAGAGGTTGTAGGCCTGAAAGACGAGCCCGAGGCGGCGGCGGATCGGGATCGGGTCGGTGCCCGGATCGGTGATCGGTGCACCGTCGAGGTAGATGTCGCCGTCGTCGATCTCCTCGAGCAGGTCGACACAGCGAAGCAGCGTCGACTTGCCCGAGCCCGAGGAGCCGATCAGCGCCACGGCGCAGCCCTCCTCGACGCTCAGGTCGATCCCGCCGAGCACCTCCCGCTCGCCGTAGTACTTGGTGACCGCGCGCAGCTCGAGGACAGGCGGCGCGCTCACATCAGCACCAGCGCGTTCTGGCGCTCGAGACCCCGCGAGCGCATGCGATCGACGATCCGGATCAGCGGCAGCGTGATGACGAGGTAGAACGCCGCGGCGGCGACATACGGGGTGTAGTTGAAGTACAGGTCGGCATTGATCTGCGCGATCCGCGCGATCTCCTGGGGGCCGAGGATCGAGACGAGCGCAACGTCCTTGGTCAGACCGATGAAGTCGTTAAGGAGTGGCGGAACTACTGCGCGGACAGCCTGCGGAAGGACCACGTGGCGCAGCGTTTGGGTTCGCGTGAGTCCGAGCGCAAGCCCGGCAGCCGGCTGGCTCGGATGAACCGACTGGATGCCCGCGCGAAACACCTCGCTGACGTAGGCCGAGTAGCAGCATGCCAGCGCCGCAGCACCGAGGATCGTGTAACTACCCGGGATGAAGGAGAAGCCGAGCGCGGAAAGCCCGAACGCGAACAGGTAAAGCAGGATCAGCAGAGGCACCCCGCGCATGACGTCGACGAAGACAGCGGCGACGACCCGCACCGGGTAGAGCACGGGCGCGCGCATCGTGCGGATCAACGCGATCGCCAGGCCGAGCGCGAGGACGACAACCTCGACGATCAGAAAGATCCGCACATCGAGCCAGAAGCCGCCCGGCAGCGAAGGCAGGACCTGCTTGAAGTAATGCCACGACAGGTACGTCTCGCGCACGGTCCGCCAGCCGGGGCTGAAGACGATCGCGAGCGCGACTCCGACGATCACCACGGCCGTCGCGGTTGCCGATACGGCAATCGATTTGCGCGCCCGCTGGCGCCGCGCCTGCTCGCGCGCGGCGCGGGTCGTCGGCGTCGCATGCATCGGCGGCTACTTCAGCACTGGCACGCCGGCGCCTGACTGCATCCAGCGCTTGGTGATCGCGGACAGCTCGCCGCTCGAGCGCAGCTTCGCGAGCGCGTCATCAACGCACGGTGTGAGCTTCGAGTGCTTCGCGAGCAGCAGGCCCCAGTTGTCGCCGCCCGGCGCGTTGAACTGGCCGACGACGATGCCGTGGGGAATCTCGCCCGAGGTCAGATAGAACCCGGTCGCGAGGTCGACGACGATTGCGTCGACCTTGTGCTGGCGCAGCGCGGTGATCACGTCGTTCGAGCCGTTGAAGACCTGCGGCTGCTGGGTGGGGTGGATCTCCGCGGTGACCGCACTCAGGCTGGTGGTGCCGACCTGAACGCCGAAGAGGGCGCCGCGCAGCTGGGCGAGCGAGGTCACGTGCTGGTACTTCGAGCCCTTGACGACGACTATCGCCTGCGGGTTGTCGAAGTAGGAGGTCGAGAAGTCAACCGCCTTGGCGCGAGCGGTCGTGATCGAGATCTCGTTGATGTCGAAGTCGAACGACTTCGGCCCGGGAGCGTAGGAGTCGTCGAACGGCTCGACCGTCCACTTGACCTGCGAGCTCGAGAAGCCGAGCTCGTGCCCGACCCCGTAGGCGATGGCGCTTTCGAATCCCTGGCCGTTCGCCGGCTTGTTGTTCTCGAAGTACGGCGGGTAGGCGGGCGCGTCGGTCGCGACCGTGAGCTGGCCCTTGTGGACGAGGCTCAGCGAGCCGTTCGTGCACGCGGTCGCGGCGATCGCGGCTGCGCCGGGCAGCACGGCGAGCGCCAGCGATCCGGCGGCGATCAGGGTGGCGGCGATTGCGGCCAGCGACGTTCTACGCGTCATCACGATCCTCGTCTCGGTGGGCGGCAGCGCCGGATCGACCAGATCCGGTCCGGCGGAAATCTAGCGGCTACGCGGTGGCGCCGTGCAGGCCCTCGGCCGACGCCTCGCGCTGGTCCCACCAGTCGTTGAGCACGCGCATCCCGCCGCCGAGGATTCCCTCGAGGAAAGCGGCTGTGTCGTTGACGTGGGGCACGGGGCCGTCCGGCACCCCGACCTCGAGAAACTCGCAGAGCGGCTCCCAGCCGTCGGCGGGATTCCAGACGAGCAGCTTCTCAGCCGGGACATCGGCGATCACCTGCGCGTTCCAGCGGTCCATGATCGCCGCGAGCCCCTCGTCGCTTTCATGGTCGCCGGCGATCCCGCCGCTGCCCTCGTCCCACGTCATCCGGTACATCAGGCGAATGAAGCGGTCCCAGTCGCGGTCGAGGTGGCGGCGCGCCTGGCAGACGTGGTACATGACCGAGTCCCCCCAGTACATCGGCCAGATCGTCTCGCGCATGCTGCGCACCCAGCCGTCCGAGGTGCGCACGCTCATCACGACCTTGGCGTCGGGGTAGAAGTCGAGGATCTCGCGGTAGTAGCGCGCCGAGGGGTAGTCGCAGGTCGATTGCGCGTCGCCGAAGATCGCCTCCCAATCGGGGTTGCCGTCGGCGACCGCCTCCCACA
>DATGHN010000081.1:0-4093 GCA_035308005.1 Solirubrobacteraceae bacterium | reverse complement strand
AGCTCGGACAGAGCGGCGGCCGCGCCGCCGGATCGGTAGACGACCACCTCGTTTGAGACCGCCGGCTGGCCGGCCGCCTTCAGATATCCCTCCTGGAGTCGCGCCATGCGAAGGCTCTCGCTGGCGTAGGTGTAGTAGCAGAGGTCGAGTGTGACCTGGCCGGCCACCTGCCGGCCGCCGGGGATGACGGCGCTCTTGTAGCCGGCTCCGACCTGCGAGGCCTTGAGCACGATGGCGCTCGGATTCGGCGGGGCGGCGGCGCCGGACCCGGAGGCCAGCAGGAATCCGCCGATCGCGGCGGCGACAGCCGCTCCCGCGATGATCGTCAGCGCAAACCTCGGCCGCCCCCCCAGCTGGCGCCGGCCCTTGCGCACTCATCGCAGTCGCCGGCGCGTCTGGCTCAGAAGGCCACAAAGTCGCCTACCGCCTGTGTCCGGCGGGCACGGGAGAGCAGCAGGGAGCCACAAACGTCATGACGCCGACGTCGCCGTTCCGTCGGCGGCCTGGACGCGACCGCCACGAAACGCGGGGTGAGCGCGGCGCAGCAGTGGGAGGAGCAGCAACCCGAGGAGCATCACCAGTGAGGTCACCGCGAGGAACCGGTCGAAGGTCTGTCCGGTCAGCGCGCCCTGAGCGCCGGTCGCGGTTGGGTTGGTGGGCGACGGCGTCGATCCGCTCGCAAAGGCGACGTCGATGATCAGCGTCACCGCCAGCACCCAGAGGGTCACGAGCGTGCCGACCATCAGCGAGCGGATTGCGGGCGGGTCCTCCTCGCGCGTCTGGGAAAGCAGGAAGCCGCTGAGCCCGAGCGCGAAAGACAGAAGGAGGGCGGTCCCCGCGATGCGTCCGACCGTTTCGCCGATCGAGGCGCCCCAGGCGTCAATGACCAGCACGACGGCTGCGACGACGCTCGCGAGGACGCCGATCAGCGCGGGTGCTCGCAGCGACGGCGAGCGCTGCGCAAGCGTCGCGGCGCCAACCGCGAATAGCCCTTCGAAGCCGCACGCGACGCCGGACCCGGCGAGGCGAATCGCCGTCACGCTGAGCGTGGCGCCGAGGATCGAGGAGATCCCGAGCGCCGTCGCGAGACAGAGGCCGACCGTGGCCGCCCAGGCCAGCGCGGCGCGCAGCGAAGGCACATCCGTGCCGCCGCTGCGCGGAGCAAGATCGGCGGGTTCGTCGACGGTGCTCATTTCGCAGTCCACTACTGCTTCGACAGCAACCGCGGGAAGCTTGAGGGCGATGGTCGGAAGTAGGACTGCCGCTCTCCGCTCTTCGCTCACGCGAACGCGTCGTCTGCCGTGCTGTCCTGTGGCCGGGCGTTTCGTGGCCGGCGTTGCCGCACGTCGGTGGTGGCCTTATCGCGGTCGGCTTGTTCGGGTTTGCGCGAGGAGGATGAGCGGAGCGGCGTAGGCCGCCTCCGTGGAGAAGGCGAGGTTCAGCAGGATGAACGGATAGGGGTCCCAGCGCAGCCCGATTGCCGCCGCGTTCAGCGCGCTCCAGATCACGACGAGCACCGTTTGGCCGATGATGAATCCGGGCGTGCCGAAGAACGGGCGAATCGCTCGGCGGTTTGACCGAAACGATCGCTCCCGAACGGCACGTGCGCATCGTCGGAGAGGGGCGTTCGCCTCCTCGCACGTCCAGGTTAGACGTGGAGGGTGGAGGCTGCGGGAGAGTTGTTAGTGGCCATTTGTGCTCGCCTGGTTGGCGCTGATCGCTCGGGAAGCGACCAGCGCCGCAGGACCGGTTAGGTGGCGTTCGTTGCCGGCTGGCCGCCGCGGAGATTGAGTCGCCAGTTGGCGAGCGGGAGGAGCAAAAGAACAGCACCAAGCAGCATCAGAATGATCCCGGCGAGGGTGGCGAGGGTGCCGATAAGCGACCAGCCCCAGGCGTTGAGCAGGAGGCCGCGGAGGGTCTCGCCGGTGAAGAGCGTCGTGCGCTCACTTGCGAGCGTGGCGTTCTTCTCGCCGCCCGCGATCCATGCGGCGCTGATCTGGGAGAAGGTCTTGCCGCCGGCGACCTTCGTCAGGTCGACTCCGATTTGGTCCTCTGCATATAGCTTTGCCTGGTGTCCGGTCAGCACCTGCTGGCCAGCGTAGGCGGCGAGCGCCGGGTTGCTAGCTGGCTTTGGGAAGAAGATCTGCTGAGGGGCCAGCTGATCGTGGACGACCTGCTTGTCGTAGTTACCGCCAACGACGGCGAGGACTCCGACGACGATCATGCCGGCCGCCGCTACCGTGGCGATCGAGGTCAGGCTGGTGAGCTTGGCCAGCAGGGCGCTTCGCGGCTCACGCCGAACACGTTCGTCGCGGCTAACTGCAGCGGGATGCGTGCTGGGGACAGGGGTGTGGGTCGCGCCGTTGCCGGCAGCGGGTGCCGGAGCGGACGGGAGGAGCGGGGTGGCCATTGGAGGGCCTCGTTTCACTTTGATGCTGCGGATGCGCATGTAGCCAGCGGCCCCGAGGGGGGAGCGTCGTGCTGACGCTCCGAGTCGGGCCGCGGTCCTAGCGTGTCTTGCGGCCACCGCGGCGATGTATGCCGACTCCAGCAAGCATCGCGACGATGACGAGGACGAGTACAACGGCGAGCATGTTTGACCGCCGGGGTTTGAGATTGGATCGAGTTGGCGCCGCTGCTAACGACTCGAGCGCCCGCTGATCAGGGCCAGGACCTTCTTGGCTGAAGCCTTGACCTGATCGATCGGGCTGGCCTGCTTGGACGGGGTGCTGCCGGCCGGTTTCGGGCCGGGCGGCGTGGCTGTGGTTGGCGCGTCGGTGCTGATGTGGACGTCCTCCATGAGAAACCTCCTGGCGGGTGGTCCGCCTCGCGGGCGGGGTGTCCTGTCGACTGGCGCGCTGCCAGCAGGCAGGTTCAGGTTTAGAGCCGGGATGCCGGCCGCGGCGCGCTGGTGCGCCGGTGAAGTGCCGCGTTGGTCACGAGGCCGAGCAGCCAGCCGAGAATCGCGGCGGCGAGGACGAGCCAGACGAGCGACACGTGTGAGCTGCCGAATAGCCAGTTGACCTTCACACGGGCTGTGTTGGTGGCCGCGAGCGCGATCACGAACGCGAACAGGGCGACCGCGAACAGCGCGTAGCCGTGGAGTCGCGTACGGCGCGCCATGCGGCGGGAACGTCCACGGCGCGTCTCACCACCCTGCGTCGCAACGTCGAACGCTCGCACGTGCTGCCCGAGCGAGGTGTCAGCGGGCGACTGGTCGGCGACGCCGGCGTTGAGCGTGTCGGTGGTCGGTTCGGTGGTCGGTTCGGCGGTCGGTTCGGCGCCGATCGACCGTCTACGAGTCATGGAGAGCATCGCGAGGATCCTTCTCAGTGGCGTGCGAGGGGATTCGTGATGCCCTCTGCGCGGTGAATCTGGAAAATCATATCATGAAAAGGAATTCCGGATAATGTAGTCTAGAGTGATGGCTGAAGATGAACGACCGCGGTGGACGTTCCTGACGAACCATGCGCGGACGCTCATCTGCATCGCACGCGATCCCGGGGCCCGTCTCCGCGAGATCGGTGAGCACGTCGGAATCACCGAACGGGCTGCGCACCGCATCGTCACCGAGCTGCTTGCCGCCGGCTACATCACGCGCACACGCGACGGCCGGCGCAGCCGCTACACGGTCAACAGTCACCTCCCCCTCCCCGACCGGCTCGGGCGCGACCAGAACGTCGGCGATCTCCTGACCGCACTGGCCACAAACCAGCCATGCGGGTCGAGTCAGGCCTGACGCCGCCTCCCGTCGCATCGGCCGAGCTCTCGTTGGAGCTAGGCGCCGAACGCGAACAACGGGTCGGCCGCGCGACACTCGGCCTCCTCGAGGCCCAGCTCGCGACGCACGATGTTCGCGCCGCGCACGATCGCGACCATCTTGTAGAACGCGATCCGCCGCGTCATCCCCTCGCGACCGAAGCCGCAGTCGCTTGAGAGCGCGAGTCGCTCGGGCTCGATGTGCTCGAGTGCGCGCCGAATCAGCGCCGCGACCTGCTCGGGGCTCTCGACGTGGAGGTTGCGGTGATCGACGACCCCGACCGCGACCTTCTTGTCGTTCGAGATCGCCGCGCCGATCAGCTCGAGATCCATG
>DATGHN010000080.1:0-8634 GCA_035308005.1 Solirubrobacteraceae bacterium | reverse complement strand
CCGCCAGGCGATGATCGGGCCGATCCCGCTCAGCAGGACGAGGATCAGCGCCAGCGGCACCGTGTAGCGGTCAAACCAAGGCGGGCCGACGTGCGCGGTCGTCCCCGTTACGGCCTGCGATATGAGCGGGAAGAACGTCCCCCAGAAGATCACGAAGCAGAGGCCGACCAAGACGATGTTGTTGAGCAGGAAGACGGCCTCACGCGAGACGAGCGAGTCAAGCGAATGCTCGCTGCGAAGGACGTCGCGGCGGGTAACGACTAGGTACACGGAGCCCGCGACCATCACCGCGATGAGACCCACGAACGGCCCCCCGAGCCCGCCGCCGGTGAAGGCGTGGATCGAGTCAAGCACGCCGGAACGCACGAGGAACGTCCCGACGATCGCAAGCGTGCTGGCGCCGAGCACGAGCGAGGCGTTCCAGATCTTCAGCATCCCCCGCTTCTCCTGGATCATCACCGAGTGCAGGAAGGCGGTGCTGATCAGCCACGGCATCAGCGCCGCGTTCTCGACCGGGTCCCAGCCCCAGTAGCCGCCCCAGCCGAGCTCGTAGTAGGACCAGCGCGCGCCGAGCAGGATCCCGATGCCCAGAAACAGCCAGGACGCGAGCGCGAAGCGGCGCGTGACGCGGATCCAGTCGGCGTCGACGCGCCGCACGATCAGCGCGCCGACGGCGAACGCGAAGGGGATCGTGAAGAACGTGTAGCCGGAGTAGAGCATCGGCGGGTGGATCAGCATGCTCGGGTTGCGCAGCAGCGGGTCGAGGCCCACTCCCTCGTGCGGAACCGGGCGAATCTGGCCGAACGGCGAGTCAAGGAACACCAGAAGCGCCGTGAAGAACGCTCCGAAGCCGAGCAGGACACCCGTCGCGTAGGGGACGACGTCGCGCAGCCGGTTGCGCGTCAGGTAGATCGCGGCGCTCGACCAGATCGACAGAAGCCAGACCCACAGGAGCAGCGAGCCCTCCTGCGAGGACCACACCGCCGCGATGCGGTACAGAAGCGGAGTCGTTGTGCTCGACGTCATCTCCACCGCGGTATAGGCGAAGTCGTTGCGCACGAAGGCGACCTCGAGGATCACCATCGCGAGCGTCAGGACGACGGCCAGGCAATAGACCGAGCGCCGGCCCGAGTCGACCCAGTCGCGGCGTCCGCGACGCGCTCCGTAAAGCGCGGCGCCGATGCCGTAGAGGCATACGGCGAGCGCCACCACCATCACGAGGTGGCCGGCGAACGCCATCAGTGCCGGCGAACGCTCAAGCCGAGCCGTTCGGCGCCGCCGAGTACTTCGACGGGCACTTCGTGATCATCGAGCCTGGCTGCGCGTCGAAGGCGCCGCCGTGGAGCCGGCCGGTGACGATCAGCTCGCGACCGGACGCGAGGCCAACCGAGGGCACGCTGCCGCTGTAGATCACGGGCACCGACACGCCGTCGCCCGTTCGGTCGGCGAGGCGGAAGTCGACGACGCCGTTGGCGTGGCTGTCGATCGAGCGGGCCACGACGGTGCCTGTCAGCTGGACGTTGCCGCTGTCGCGGCCGCGCGCCAGCAACTGGCTCGGCGTCAGCGCCGGATCCGACGACGCAAAGCTCGTGTAGATCAGGCCGCTGGCGAGCAGGACCGCGAGCGTGAGCGAAACGACGAGCCGTACGTGTCGCTTGCGAGGATGAGTCATCGCGCGCCGCCTATTATCGCAAGGCGTCGCGAGACAGGCGCCTTACCGCGGCGCGTTGTAGTGCACGCGCTCGGGCTGCAGCAGAAACTTGATCCGCTGCTCCCCTTGCTGACGGTACGGGTAGCTGTCGACGCCGAGGTACTTCTTGGCCAGCGCGTCGATCGACTCGTCGGCGCCGTCGTGCGTGTCGTCAGCGACGCTCGCCGTCACCGAAACCCACTCGTAGGGATTACTGTCGGCCATGACGGTCACCGTCGCAGTGCCGGCGCGGCGCAGGTTGTCGGGCCACTGGCGCCCTTCGGCGCTGTTGACCATGATCTGTCCGTCGTGGAAGTCGGCCCAGATGATCACCGTCTGCACCGTCCCGTCCCGACGCGGGATCGCGAGAAGAGCGTAGTTGGGCGCCGCGATGATCTCTCGCGGCCGGCCCTCGAGCGTTGCTGCCATGTCGCCTCCGTGGTCGCTGGTCGCCCCACGCTATCGCAGCGCGCGGGCGGGCCCGCGGGGCACCGCTGCTAGGCTCGCCGCATGAACGTCGAGATCTGGTCAGACGTCGCCTGCCCGTGGTGCTTCGTCGGAAAGCGGCGCTTCGAGACGGCGCTCGCGGGCTTCGAGCACCGCGACGACGTCGAGGTCACGTGGCGCAGTTTCGAGCTCGATCCCGACGCGCCGCGCGAGCGTGACGTCGACATCGCCACCCACCTCGCGTCGAAGTACGGCCGCACGCGTGAGTGGGCGCTCGAGGCCCAGCAGCGACTCGCCACCGTTGGCGCCGAGGACGGCATCGACTTCCACCACGAGATCGCCCGGAGCGGCAGCACGTTCGACGCTCACCGCGTGATCCACCTCGCCGCCGCCCACGGCCGCGCGGACGAGGTCAAGGAGCGCCTGCTGCGCGCCTACCACAGCGAGGGTGAGCCGATCGGGGACCCCGACACCCTGGCCCGCCTCGTCGTCGAGGCCGGGCTGCCGGAGGAGGAGGTTCGCGAGGTCCTCGCCGGCGACCGCTACGCCGACGAGGTTCGCGACGACGAGCGCACAGCCGGCGCTCTCGGGATCCACGCCGTGCCGTTCTTCGTCGTCGACCGAGCCGTCGGCGCTTCTGGAGCGCAGTCGCCGGAGGCATTCGCCGAGCTGCTGCGCCAAGGCTGGGATCGCTCGGCCACGCCGGCCTGACTGGACGTACGTTCGAAATTCGCCAGGTGGGCGTTTGGGCGACCGCGGCGCAGCGGTAATACCCCGCCGAAGTCTGGAGCAGTCTCAGCCGCGGGCCGGTCGGTTCCTTCCTCCGCCCGGCTCGCGGCGCTGCCCCTGCTCAGCGCCGCGCGGTCGTGCGCATCGCGAAGACGATCACCATCGACACGACGACCGACAGCACGAGTCCTGCGCCGTGGCGGTGCAGGACGTACCACGAGAAGAGGCCGGCGATGAAGGAGCCGGCGACGCCGACCGCGATAGTTGTCCCGATCCCCATCGGATCTGGGCCGGGAACGAGTAGGCGCGCAAGCGCGCCGACGACGAGCCCAATCACCGCAAGCAGAATCAGGAAAGCGATCAGGCTCATCTGCGCCAGAGGCTAGCGCGCCGCTCAGCCACCGGCGACATCGCGGCGCATGAACACGAGATAGCCCGCGCCGGCGCTTGGGATCGCGAACAGCGCGGACACCCAGATCGCGCGCACGATCGGCGACCAGTCGACCGGGCTGCGTAGAAAGCCCATCCAGGCGTCGTACTGGTGCGGGAGGACGTACGGCGCGAGGCCCTCCAGGCCGGGGATGATGTCGAAGAGGTTCAGGAGCAGCACGAACATCACGGTCCCGACGACCGCCGCAGCGCTGTTGCGCGTCGCCGCCGACAACAGCAGGCCAATCGCGACGATCGCGAGCGTCGGAAGGAAGTAGACCGCGAAGCTCAGGTAGACGAGGCCGAGGGCGGACGGCGCCGAAACGCGCGTTCCCGACAGCGAGACGATCGGGTGAAAGCCCGACGCGATCGTCCCCGCGACGGTCGCGACGGTGCACATCAAAAGCAGGGCGACGAGCGCGTAGGTCACCGCTGCCAGCACCTTGCCGGTGAAGATCTGGCTGCGCTGCAGCGAGCGCGTCAGGATCGTCTTGAGCGTTCCGTTGTGGTCCTCGTTGGCGACGATGTCGCCCGCCACGAGGGCGGTCACCAGCGGCAGGATGAAGTTCGCGGCGAAGATCAGGATCACCAGCGGGATCGCGAGTCCCGACTGGTGGACGTAGCGGCCGAAGGCGACGTCGTTGGGGCCGCCGCGGCGAAGCGCCAGCGCGATCACGAAGGCCAGCGGGATCAGCGCGACCACGGCGAGCCCGAGATAGGTGCGCTTCTGGGCGAGGAGCTTGCGCAGCTCCCAGCGGTAGACGGTCCGCACTCCCGGCATCAGATCGGCGCCTCGCCGTCGCCGCCCTCGGTCAGGCGCAGGAAGACGTCCTCGAGCGTGACCCGCCGGCAGACGAGCTCGGTGATCGCGACGCCCTGAGCCGCAAGCGCGAGCGAGAGGGCCGCCACGTCGCGCTCGGCGGCGTGGAAAGTGAGCGCGGCGCCCGCGCGCTCGACGCCGGCGATGCCGGGCGCCTGCGAGCAGACGGTGGTGGCCAGGTCGGGGTCGCTGCAGCGCAGCAGGTGCTCGGCCGCGCCGTCGCCGTCGCGCAGGGCGGCCAGCGGGCCCTCGTATACGACGCCGCCGCGGCGCACGATCGCGACGCGGTTGCAGAGATCCTCGACCTCGACCAGCAGGTGGCTCGAGAGGACCACCGTGATCCCCTCGCGGGCGAGGTCGCGGATCAGGTCGCGCATGTCGCGCATCCCGGCCGGGTCGAGTCCGGTGGCCGGCTCATCGAGCAGCAGCAACCGCGGGTTGCGAAGCAGCGCGGCGGCGATGCCGAGCCGCTGGCGCATGCCGTGCGAGTAACCGCCGACGCGGTCGCCCGCCCGCGCGGTGAGCTCGACGGCCTCAAGCGACCGCTCGATCCGCTCAGCCGCGCCGCCGCCGTCGAAGTCTGCGAGCAGCTCGAGGTTCTTGCGCGCGCTCAGGTAGGGATAGAACTGGGGCGCCTCGACGAAGCCGGCGACCCCCGCGAGTGCCCGTGCACCGTCGCGCAGCGGGTCTCGCCCGAACAGCTCGACGCTCCCGCCGTCGGGGCGGATCAGGCCAAGCATCATCCGCAGCGTCGTCGTCTTCCCGGCGCCGTTGGGGCCGAGGAAGCCGTAGACGTCGCCGCCTTCGACGGTCACATCGATGCTGTCGACGGCGGTCAGTGCGCCGTAGCGCTTGACGAGTCCCCTCACCCGCAGCGGCGGCGCGCTCGCGCCGGCGGCGCTCACAGCCCGCGTGCTACCGACTCGACGGTTGAAGCCGGGACGAGGCCGCCGATCACGTATTGCACGCCGTCACGGCTGAACTCGACGAGCGTGCCGAGCGCCGTCTGGAGCTCCGAGGCCCTCGCGCCGTTGACCTGGAGGCTCGGCAGCGAGCCGAGCGGGCCGCCACGGGAGGACGCTTGGCCGGAGGACGCCGCAGTCGCCTCAACGACGGCCACCGCGGCGAGGCCGCTTCCGTAGACGGCAAGCGCCACGCGGCGGCCACCCCAACCAATCATCGAAACCCGCCCGCGCGTGAGGCCGCCGAGCGTGTCCGGAGCATCCAGCGAGAACGGGAGTGCTGCGCGCACGGCGTCAAGTCCGGACGCCGTGACGGTCGACCCATGGGACGGGGATGACTGTGGGGCGGTGATCTGAACGATGTGGGCGCCGGGCGGCGGGGCGAGCGCGAAGACGCCGGGGTCGACCGGGCCGAAGCTCACCGCGCTCGCGCTGAGGGCGAGCACCGGTGTGCTGTTGCCGGCCGCGTAGATCGCGACATCGAGCGGGATGCCGTGGACTGCGTCCCAGCCGAGCTCGGCGGCGCCGAGCAGGCCCGCAGGGTGCTTGGGGGTGATCCGCACGGTGTAGGCGGCCGCGCCGCCGATGTCGGTCGGCACCGCGCCGCCGATGTCGACGGCGCCCATCAGCCTGGTCAGCGCGTTCTCGATCGAGGCGACGCTCGGGACGGCGTGGGCGGTCTGCGTTCCCCGATCGCCGGTGGCCCCGGTCGCGGGAAGAGTCGCCTCATAGACGGTGTTCGCCGGCACGTCTTCGAGCATCGCCTTGCCGTGCGAGACGACGATCTCGGTGTCGCCGTTGGCCGCCTGAAGCTCGAGGCGCGCCTGGCCGCCTGCGATCCACAGCCGTCCGCTCGCGCCTGTCAGCAGGGGACTTGGGCCGCCGAGGCCGCTGCCGTCGGTGTTGCCGACGGTGGTCGAGCTGATCAGCGAGTTGGTGAAGGTGATGTTGGCGCTCAGACCAACCGGCGCGCCCTGCGTGAGCGAGTCGTGGATCGCCTGGGCCAGCGGGCGTGGAGGCGGCGTCGGACCGGAATCGACCGCCAGGGCCGTGACCGCGGTCGCGGCCGCGACCACGGCGACGACTGCGAGGATCCAAATCAGAAGCCTGGGTGTCGAGATACGCCGCAGCATGCGACCCAAAGCAAGGATAGCTCTGCGCCGCAGCCCGACCGGCTGGACTCGACGCTAGGGCATGCGGTGGGCGCCGGTCGAAGGACCGGCGCCCAGGCGTGCGGCAAAGGCGATAGCCACGCTGCTGCCGACGGCGATCGTCGCCGCCGCGATCAGTGCCCTTCGTGAGCCGAGACGTTTCATGCGCCGATTCCAGCGCCGCGCCGTCATCGATCTATAAAGCGAGATGAAGGTTCTCCTAAGCACCGCCGGCCGCCTGTAGGATCCTCGCCGCGATGTGCCATCCGGATCTTCCCGCAGGCCGCGTGGCCCTCCTCGCCGCGACTGAGCTGGTCGAGGTGGCGCTCGCCTCCGGCGAGATCATGCCGCTCGAGGTCGTCGAGGCCGAGCCGGCCGCAGAGGGCGCTCCGGCGGGCGAGTCGAGCCCGTCGGTAATCGTGATCGCCGACATCTTCGGACCCTCGGACTTCTACCGCGACCTCTGCGCGCGGCTCTCGGCGCACGGGCTGCGCGCCGTGATGCCGGACTTCTTCTTCCGCCAGGGGCCGCTTGAGGAACGCACCTTCGAGGCTGCGCTCGAGCGCCGCGGTCGCTTCGACGAGGCCGGCGCACTGGACGACCTGCGCGCGGCGGTCGGCTGGGCCCGCGGTGGCGGATCCGATCGCGTTGGCGTGCTCGGCTTCTGCATGGGCGGCACCTTCGCGCTCGATCTTGCGGCACTCGAGCCGGACCTCGCGGTCGTCGCCTACTACGGATTCCCCGTCCCCCAGGCGACGATCGCCTCGCCGCCGCCGGCGCCGCTGAGCGTCGCGGCGCAGATGAGCGGCTCGATCCTCGCGCTATGGGGCGACGAGGACAGCGCGGTCGGGATGGACAACGTAACGGCCTTCGTCGCGGCTATGCGCGATTCGCCGGCGCGGTTCGACCACCGCATCTACAGCGGGCTCGGGCACGCCTTCCTCGGTCAGGCCGACCTCGATGATCCGGACGCCGACGACGACGCGAGCGCGTCATGGCGCCTGGCGCTCGACCACCTCGAGCGCGAGCTCCACGCGAGTTCTTGACTCATCCCCTGAAACGACAAGCGACGACGCCGCGTTCGCGGGGCGCCGTCGCCTGTCTTGATCGACCCTCAGCTTTGTTGGCTCGCCCGACAGCAGCTTGGAAACGCTCGAGCAGCCTCGTTTCTTTCACCCGACTGGCCGGTGGTTCAAAATCACGCGGGTGAGCGAGCCGTTTCGGATCTCTGGCCATGGTCGGCTCCAGGACTGGATCGCCGACGAGCAGGGCTACTTCGCTGACGCGGGTCTCGACTACGAGATCGTCGTGCGGACGCTCGAAAACGCCGAGCAGGACATCGCCGTCGCCGACCGCTCCGACGTGCGCGTCGGCGCCTACGAGCTGTACCGCGCCGGCGCCGGCGGCAAGCGCGACATGAGCTGCGCGTGCCACTGGGCGGTCAACCAGGCAGCCGGCGACGACGCCGGACGGATGTGGGGGCGCGCGTACTCGATCCTTCCGAGCGCGATCTTCGTGCCCGCCGGCTCGCCCGTCCAGTCGCCTGAACAGCTCGCCGGGGTGCCCGTCACAGTCGGCTACCACTCGGGTAGTCACTTCTCGACGATCCAGGCCCTCGAGGCCTGCATCGAGCCCTCGGACGTCCGGCTGGCCTTCGGCGGGATGCCCTATGACCGCGTCGACGCGCTCCTCTCCGGAGCGGCCGAGGCGACCGCGGCGTGGGGCGCCGCGACCTACGTCCTCGAGCAGCTCGGCGCCCGCCGGATCATCGACACGACCTTCATGGCCGCCTTCATGTTCGATGCCCGGTCCGACACCGCCGACGTCGAGCGCTATTTCGAGGGGCTGCGCCGCGCGCAGGCCGACCTCGACTTCGCGCCGGAGCGCCACAAGCACCACTACCTGCGCGAGATCCCCGAGCGCTACCGCGATCGCGTCGACGTCCGCCGGTTTGGGACCGGCGAGCGGATCGTCTTCCTGCCGTACACGCGCGAGATGTACGAGGAGGCTCAGGAGTGGATGCGCTCGCACGCTCTGTTCGATGAGCTCAGCAGCGACGCGCCCGACTACGCAGCCGTAGTGCACGCCTAGCGCGGCGGCGCGGCCCAAACATCTGTCCAGCTCCGCGAAGACCCGGCGCGGCCGCCCGTAATTTCGACATGAGCCGACGGCTTGCCGCGATCGACGGCCTACGCACGCTCGCCGTGCTCGCCGTGATCGGCGTCCACGTCGGCCTGAGCAGCTTCGCCGGCGGGGCAGCCGGCGTCGACGTCTTCTTCGTGATCAGCGGCTTCGTGATCACCGGCGTGCTGCTGCGCGAGCTCGACGCGAGCGGCACGGTCTCGATCAAGCGCTTCTACCTGCGGCGTCTGCTGCGGCTGTGGCCGGTCCTCGCGCTGGCCTGCG
>DATGHN010000079.1:0-7228 GCA_035308005.1 Solirubrobacteraceae bacterium | reverse complement strand
CCGGCTCGGCCACACGTAGCCCGTGTTCGCGCGCCTTGGCCACGCTGGCAGAGCTCGGGCGCAGCCCGACCACCACCGACACACCGGAATCAGTCAGGTTCAGAGCATGGGCGTGGCCCTGCGAGCCGTAGCCGATGATGGCTACGGTCTTTCCCTCGAGCAGGCCGAGGTCGGCGTCGTCGTCATAGATCATGGGCCGCAGGCTACCGTTTCGCCGCTCTATGCCCGCGCGCGGGCGACGAACGTCCGGCCGGGCACTGAGATCGAGCCGTCCGGCGCCGTGTAGGGCACGAGGCGTTCGCGCAGATCGGCCTCGATCGCCTCGGTCTGACTTTCGTCAGCGGCCTGGAAAGCGGCGAGCGTGGAGGCCGAAAGGTCAAGATGGATCGCCCACCAGCTGTCGAAGTCGGGGGCGTCGCGCGCGAGTTCGACCGCGTCGATCTCGACCTCGGTGAAGCCGGCCTCCTCGAGCATCTCCTGCACAAGCGCCCGATCGCCGAGCACGAACGGTCCGGGGGCGCCCGGAGCCGGTGGCTGGGCGTGGCCATGCTCGACGAGCACGGCGTTCGGGATCAGCGACCAGGGGTTCGCCTCGCGGTCGTCCCAGACGGCGAGCACGAGCCGCCCTTCGCTACGCAGCACCCGCCGCGTCTCGCGCATCGCCGCGGCCGGATCGACCATCAGCATGTAGCCCCAGCGGCAGAGCACCACATCTACGCTCGCGAGCTCCATGTCGATCCACTCGGCGTCGATGACGCGGTACTCGACGTTGGTCAAGCCCAGCGCCTCGCCCTGCGCGCGGGCCAGCTCGACCATCTTCTCCGACTGGTCTGAGCAGACGACGGTCCCACCGGGCAGGACGCGTGGCGCGGCGGCGAGGCCAAGCTCACCCGGACCGCCGGCGAGATCGAGGACGCGCTGGCCGGCAGCGAGCTCCGCCGCATCGAGCATCCAGTTCGTCACGGGAGCGCCCTGGCGGGCGAAGTCGTCGCGCTGACGCCCCCAGCCGGCGGCCGCGGTGTTCCAGGCGTCGAGCGCCGCCTCGCGCTGCGCGTCCGCTTCGCTCAAGCGGCCCGTCCGATCATGGGATCGGACACAGGAGAGCGACCTTGGCGCTCGCCGACTTCTGCCCCGCGGGGCGTCGGCCGGTGAAGGTCAGGCTTGCCAGTTGGTAGTCGTCGTAGTGGTCCTTGCAGAGCATCGCCTTGGACAGTGCCACCCTGACCGGGTAGGAGTGGAACTTGCCCGCGGCGCAGTTCGGATTGCAGTCGTTGGCGGAGTAGTCGCCGCTTCCGTGCGCGCTCGGGCCGCCGAAGCTCGTCCACTTCAGATGCAGAAGCAGGATGTTCCCGTCACCGCAGGCCACGATGATCGATGGCGGTCGGACCTGCGATTTCGTGCAGTTGCCGACGACGCGGCGGCCGTTGCCAGCGGCCAGCGCCGGGACCGCGATCGCGCACGCGAGAACCACAGTCAACAGCAGCGTGCGGGCGCGCATCGGCGGCGACCCTACGCGCTGTCGCTCGCATCGTCAACCGCGAGGAGCTTGCGTTGCAACTTGCCCGACGCCGTTCTCGGCAGGGCCTCGACGAGGCGGATCTCCTTGGGCACCTTGTAGGCCGCGAGGCGCGTCGAACACCAGGCGCGCAGCTCCCCGGCGTCGAGCGGCGCGCGCGCCACGACCGCGGCGTGAACGGCCTCCCCCCACTGCTCATCGACCATGGCGTAGACGCCGGCCTCGGCGACCAGCGGGTGCTCCTCGAGCACCGCCTCGACCTCACTCGGCGACACGTTCTCGCCGCCGCTGATGATCGTCTCCGAGATACGACCGAGGACCCGCAGCGAGCCGTCGGAGAGGAGTTCACCGACATCGCCGGTCGCGAGCTCCCCGCCGGCCACGGACGGGCTGACCGTCGGACCGCCGACGAGGATCTCGCCGTTTGCGGCGATCCCGACGCGGGAGCAGAAGAGCGGTGGCCCGGCCGCCGCCTCGCGCTCGCCCGGGCTCTGTGTCGCCACCTGCGAGCACGCCTCGGTCAGGCCGTAGGTCTGACTGACCGTCACGCCGGCGAGGTGCGCGCGTTCGATCAGCACCGCCGACACAGGTCCGCCGCCCGCGAGCGCGCACCGCAGGGTGGGAGGATCGCTCAGGCCCGCGTCGAGCAGGCGGCGCAGGGTCGTCGCGACGACGCTGACCAACGTGATCTCGTCGTCGCGGATTGCTCGCGCTGCCGCCTGCGCGTCGAAGCGCTCGTGGAGGACGGCTGTCGTTCCGTAGATCGCACTCCGCAGGACGATCGAGAGGCCGCCGACGTGGACGAGCGGCAGCGTGCACAGCCAGCGCTCGCGCGGGTCGAGGCCGAGCGCAACCGCCGAGCCGATCGCGCTCCAGAGGAAGTTTCCGTAGGTCAGCGGCACGTCCTTGGGTTCGCCGCTCGTACCTGAGGTGCGAACGATCAGCGCGGCGTCCTCGAGTTCGCACTGGCGCGCGGGAGCCGCCGCGGCGCGGCAGTCCAGCGGCCTATCGATGACAACGTCGGTTTCGGCGCGTCGCAGATCGCTTGCGGGATCCCGCGGGTCAAGCGGCACAGCCACTGCGCCGGCGCGGAAGCAGGAGTGGAGCGCGACCACAAATTCGAGACCCGGCGGCAGCGCGATCGCCACGCGAGTACCGGGTGCTACGCCGATCTCGGCCGCGCCCGCAGCGGCCATCTCCTCTAGCTCGCTGTAGCTCAGCGAGCGCTCGTATGTCTCGATTGCGACACGGTCGCCGAACCGCCGCGCCGAACGCGCCAACCACGCCTCGACCTGCACGGCCGACAGGCTAGCCTTGCGGGCATGGCGAGCGCGGCGAGCGACACCGGGTGGACCCCGGGCGGCGGCGATTATGCCGATATTCGCTACGAGCTCTCCGCGGACCCGGGGATCGCCAAGATCACGATCGATCGTCCGGAAGTGCGCAACGCCTTTCGCCCGCAGACGGTCATCGAGCTGAGCGATGCGTTCACGCGCGCTCGCGAGGACCCGGCAGTTGGAGTGATCATCCTCACCGGCGAAGGTCCCGACGCATTTTGCGCGGGAGGGGACCAACGCGTCCGCGGCGACACCGGCTACGAGACGCGCCCGGGCACGCTTGGGCGTTTCCACGTCACCGACCTGCACATCCAGATCCGGCGCACTCCGAAGCCGGTCGTGGCGATGGTCGCCGGCTACGCGGTCGGCGGCGGCCACGTGCTGCACGTGATCTGCGACCTCACGATCGCTGCCGACAACGCCCGCTTCGGACAGAGCGGGCCGCGCGTCGGCTCCTTCGACGGCGGTTACGGAGCAAGCATCCTCGCCGCCCAGATCGGTCAGAAGCGCGCCAAGGAGATCTGGTTCCTGTGCCGGCAATACGACGCGCGAAAGGCGCTCGAATGGGGCCTCGTCAACACCGTCGTCCCGCTCGCCGACCTCGAGCGCGAGACCGTCGCCTGGTGTCGCGAGATGCTCGCGATGTCCCCGTTTGCACTGCGCCTGCTGAAAGCGAGCTTCAACGCCGCTGAGGACGGCCTCGCCGGGCTCCAGCAGCTGGCCCACGACGCCAACCTCCTCTTCTACGCCTCCGAGGAGGCGCGCGAGGGACGCAGCGCCTACATCGAGAAGCGCCCGCCGGACTTTTCGCAGTTCCCACGCCGGCCGTGAGAATCTGGCTGATGGCGGCGCGGCCGCGGACGCTGCCGGCCGCGATCGCGCCGGTCCTTGTCGGCACGTCGCTCGCAATCCGATACGGCACCTTCCACCCTCTCGCGTTCGCCGCCGCGCTTCTCGGGGCAGTTCTGATCCAAATCGGAACGAACCTCTCAAACGACTACTCAGACGCGCGCCGCGGCGCGGACACCGACGAGCGGATCGGCCCGGTGCGGGTGACCGCGGGCGGGCTCGTACCGCCGCGCCAGGTCCTGATCGCGACGTATCTGACCTTCGCTGCCGCGATCGGCTGCGGCGCCTATCTGATCGCCGTCGCCGGATGGGGGCTGCTCGCCGTCGGCGCGGCCTCGATCCTCGCCGGGGTGCTCTACACAGGCGGTCCGCGACCCTACGGCTACGAAGGGCTCGGCGAGGTGTTCGTGTTCCTCTTCTTCGGCATCGTCGCCGTCACCGGTTCCTACTTCGTGCAGCGGCGCGGCCTGCCCTGGGAGGCGTTCGTCCTTTCGGTCCCGGTCGGTCTTCTGATCGCCGCGATCCTGGTCGTCAACAACGTCCGCGACATCGACACCGATCGGCGGGCCGGCAAGCGCACGCTCGCCGTGCGGATGGGGCGCGAGCGCACGCGCATCCTCTTCGTCGCGATGGTCGGCGCGGCGTTCGTGACCGCGCTCGTTCCGTGGCTTGCAGGCGCGCTCTCGCCGTGGCTGTTTCTCACCGTCGCCGCGGCGCCGCTTGCGTTCGGGATCGTTCGGACGGTGCGCACCCGCGCCGACGGCCCCTCGCTGAACGGCGCGCTCGCGGGGACGGCGAAGCTGGCGCTGCTTTTCTGCCTCCTGCTCTGCGCCGGAGTCCTCGCCTCGTGAGCCGCGGATAGCGCGATGGATCTCCGACTGCGCCGCGTCGAGCTCGCCTTTGCCGCGCCGCTGCAGACAGCCTATGGCGAGCTTCGCTCGCGCGAGCTGATCGAGGTCACGCTGACCGACGAGGAGGGTCTGGAGGGCCGCGGCGAGGCGGCGCCGCTCGAGCCCTACGACGGCGTCTCCGTCGAGCGCACGCTCGAGGCTCTCGAAGCCTATCGCCGCGCCCTCGCCGATCCGCCGGAGGGGGCGACGCTGCTCGACGCGTGCCGTGCCGCCGACGACCTCCCCCAGGCGCTGGCGGCGATCGACATGGGCCTTTGGGACCTCGCCGGCCGCCGCGCGCGCAGACCGGTCTGCGAGCTCTTGAGCTCGAGCCCGGCCGCGAGCATTGCCGTCAACGCCTCGATCGCCACGACCGATCCGGCCGCGGCGGCGACCGCCGCCGCGGCCGCGGTGAAGGAGGGCTACACGTGCGTCAAGCTCAAGGTCGGAGTCGGCGACGACGAGGCGCGCGTGGCGGCCGTGCGCTCCGCGATCGGCGCGCAGACCGCGCTCCGCCTTGACGCCAACGGCGCCTGGAGCGTCGGTCAGGCCGTCAGCATCCTCGGCGTGCTCGCGGACCACGCGCTCGAGCTCGTCGAGGAGCCGGTCGAGGGCCTCGAGGCGACGCGCGAGCTTCGCGAACGGGTGCCGGTGCGGATCGCGATCGACGAGACGGCAGCGCAGGCCGGCGCGCTGACCGCGCGGGTCGCCGACGCCGTGTGCCTGAAGATCTCGCGCTGCGGAGGAATCGGCGGACTGCTTGCCGCGGCGAGCCTCGTGCGCTCAAGCGGCGCCGACATCTATCTGTCCTCGAGCTACGACGGTCCGCTTGGAATCGCCGCCGCGCTACACGCCGCCGCGGCGCTCGCCCCGCTCCCGCCGTGCGGCCTGGCGACCCTCGAGCTCTTCGCGCAAGCTCCGCCAGCGTCGCTGCGGGTCAGCCGCGGGGCGATTGCCGTCCCCTCCGCTGCCGGGCTCGGCGTCTAGCCCACGATCGCCGCGGCGACGGCGTCCGGAGCCTCGAGTGCGAGCCGGTGTCCTGCGCCAGCGACGACGGTCAGCTGCCCGCGCGGCAGCGAGGCCGCGAGACGGCGACCAAGCTCGACGTAGCGCGGATCGCGCTCACCTGCCAGCACCGCGACGTCCACGCGGAGCTCGGCCAGGAGGTCCCACATCGACGCCATCGCCCCGCTTCCAAAGGCACGCAGGCACGCCGCCAGGGCAGCGGGTTCGCACCCGCGCTGTTCGCGAGCCACCTCATCGCGCACCCACGCTGGATCTCCGTCGAACAGCGGCACGGCAGCCCAGCGCTCGATGAACTCGTCGATCCCGGCGCGCTCGATCTCATCGGCTAGCTTCTCGTCGGCAGCCAATCGCTCGCCCCGGTCGCGGGCGTCGTCGATACCCGCCGTCCCCGAGACGAGCACCAGCCGCTCGAGGCGCTCGGGCATCGCAAGCGCGGCGTGGAGCGCGAGGCGCGCTCCCATCGAGTAGCCCACGAGGACGAACCGCCCGGCCCCGGCTGCCGCGACCTCGGCCAGTACGCCGTCCGGCGTCAGCGACTCGGTGATGGCGATGTCGAGGGGAACCGGCTCGAACCGGCCGGACGGCAGCTCGGCGATCACACGCCGCCAGTGCTCAGGCGTGCCGGCGAAACCGTGGAGAAGGACGAGCGGACGAGCGGAGGGCAGGAGCGGACCGTAGCGGCCGGGCCTCTCCCAGCGCACCGCGGGTACGGTTCCCGGGTGGACCAGCACGATCTCATCGCCGCTTTCGTCGACGAGCTTGCGCGCCTTGGGATGACCGACTGCTGCACCTCCCCCGGTTCGCGCTCGACGCCGCTCGTGCTGGCGCTCGCCCGCCACGACGCCCTGCGCGCCCACTCCCACATCGATGAGCGCTCGAGCGCCTTCTTCGCCATCGGAGCGGCGAAGGCGAGCGGGCGGCCGGTCGCGATCGCCTGCACCTCCGGGACCGCCGCGGCCAACTTCGCCCCGGCTGTGATCGAGGCCTCCGAGGCGCGAGTGCCGCTCATCGTCCTGACCGCCGATCGCCCGCCGGAGCTTCGCGGCGTGGGCGCGGGTCAGACGATCGACCAAATCAAGCTCTATGGCGACGTCGTTCGCTGGTTCTTCGAAGTCGGAAGCCACGAGCCCGGCGAGGAGTCGCTGGCCTGGATGCGCGCGCTCGCCTGCCGCGCGTGGGTGGCCGCCACCGGTCCGCGCCCCGGCCCCGTTCACCTCAACTGGCCGCTGCGCGAGCCGCTCGTCCCGCAACGCCCGCCGCGACCCGCGCCGGGCGGGCGCCCGGGCGGGCGCCCTTGGGCGAAGTTCGCCGTGCGCCCCGCGCCCGCGCCGGTGAGCCTGGGCGACTACATCGCCGCCGGCGCGCGTGGCGTTGTCGTCGCCGGGCGCGACGACGCGGGTCTCTCGCCCGAGATCCCGGCGCTCGCCGCTGCCGCCGGCTACCCGCTGCTCGCCGACGCGCTCTCGGGCGCCCGCCGGGGACCGGCCGCGATCGGCGCCTACGACGCGCTGCTTCGCGAGCCCACATTCGTCGACGACCACCTGCCGGACGTCGTCCTCCGCGTCGGCGATCTGCCGACGTCAAAGCCGCTTCGCGCCTGGCTCGCGGCC